>CAZGYL010000005.1:23237-27067 GCA_964529985.1 uncultured Planctomycetia bacterium
GATTACTTCCTCAAGCCGCCGGATACCGAAAAACTGATCGCCTCTGCTGAGAGGTTCTTCCGGGAACTGGAGCTTGAGGCCCGAGCCGCAGCAGCCCGCCTTGAGCTTGAAAGAATAAAGAAGCGGCTCGACTTCATACTGTCTGCGGTCCCCGTCGTCGTATACAGTGCAAAAATCGATCCGCTGTACACAGCCACATTCATCAACGCGCAAATAAAAGAACAATTCGGCTGGGATCCCGCGGAATTCCTGCGGAACGAAGACTTCTGGTTCAAGCGGATCCACCCGGATGATCTGCTTACCGTTGAAGAGGCCCAAAGGCGATCGAAGAAAACCGGATCCGCCGATGTTCAATTCCGCCTCCTGCACAGGGACGGCACCTACCGCTGGGTCCGCGACAGGTACGTTCTTATCAGGGACGAAAAAGGAAATCCCCGGGAAGTCATCGGGGCTTTGCAGGATGTCACTGCATGGCGGAAAGCCGAAGCGAAACTGCGCTCAAGCCAAGCACTGCTGGCTGCGGCCCTGGAGCTCATTCCTGCAGGCTGCCTTTTTCTGGACGACGAAGGAAAGATCACCTCGGTGAACCGATCATTCCTCCAGATGACCGGCTTCTCAGCCAAAGAACTGAAAGGCAGGCGCCCTCCCTATCCCTTCCTGCCTGAGAACTTGGAGTGGGCAATCCCACAAAAGGCTTCCTCTTCCCCCAAGAGAAGACGTTTTGGGGGGACGATCGACCTGAAGAGAAAAGACGGCGGGACCTTTCCCGCCAGGCTCTCTTACCGCCGGATCGGCACCCGGGAAACACCCGGTTGGCTCGTAACGGTGGAAGACCTTTCAAGGGAGTTCCGATCCCACCACGTTATGCAGGAAAACGTGCGTTTTCTACAGCGCGTAATCGATGCGATCCCGATTCCGATCTTCTACCTCGATCCGCGCGGAACGATCCTGGGCTGCAACGAGTCGTTTGCAAAGCTGGTCGGTAAAAGCGTTTTTGAGATCATTGGGGTCCCGTTTCATCGCGTTGAACCCGCTGACCTCTCTCCTTTCCATTCTTCATGCTGCAAACGGTTGCAGCTTGGGGACGGCGTCTCACAAGCGGAAGCCAAGATTAAACTCGCCGACGGCAATGTGCGGGACCTGGTGCTTACAGAGGCGGCGCTCAAAGACGACTCGGGGAAAGTCGCAGGGATAGTCGGCACGTTGATCGATGTAACGGAGCTTAAAGCCGTTCAGGCTGAACTTGAGCGCTCCAGACAAGGCCTGGAACAGCTTCTGGCGGCGCTTCCCTGCGGGCTTGTTGAAGTGGGTCCGGACGGCACCATACAGAGGTGGAACGCGGCTGCAGAGAAGATGTCGGGGCTTTCGGCCTCGCGCGTAGTGGGAAAATCCTTCTCGATCTGGGGCCGGACCTGGCTGTCGGCCGAAGCCCTGCGCAAGGTGGAGGAAGCTTTTCGCACGGGCAGCGAGCAGCGGCTTGACGGAATAGGCTTCGAGCGGCTTGACGGTACTTCCGGATCGGCAAGCGTAAGTATCACGCCGATCACAGACACGGGCGGCTGGATACGAAGCTGCGTGGTGCTTGTAAGCGATATTACGGCGTACCACGAGCTCCAAGAGCAACTCAGCGAATCCCGGAGACTCGAATCGATCGGACAACTTGCAGCAGGCATAGCTCATGAAATAAATACTCCCACGCAATACGTCGGGGATAACACCAGATTCTTGAGAGATGCGTTCCAAGAACTGTACAGACTTTTCGAGCAATACGAATGCCTGAGGCGCAAAGTCATTGCAGGCGAAGAGGCGCTTGAGCTTGCCGAGCAACTGGGCCGAATGGTCGAAGATGAAGACTTCAAGTTCATTAGGGATGAAATTCCGCGGGCGGTGGAACAATCCCTTGAGGGTGTGGACCGAATCGCCAAAATCGTGCAGGCCATGAAGCAATTCGCTCACCCGGGTTCCACCGAAAAGGCTCCCGCCGATCTCAATAACGCCGTTGAGACGACGGTGACCGTGGCACGGAACGAATGGAAGTATGTCGCCGATCTCATCCTGGATCTGGATCCGAATCTTCCGGCCGTTCCGTGCAACGTGACGGAGATAAACCAGGTGATCCTTAATCTCGTGGTAAACGCGGCACAAGCGATCGAAGCGGCGGGCGGCCGCGGGCCGGACAAAAGAGGAGTCATAACCGTCAGCACACGCAAGGTCGACCGTTTCGTTGAGATCCGAGTGGCGGACACAGGAACGGGTATTCCGCCCGAAGTGCAACCGAAAATCTTCGATCCGTTTTTCACCACAAAGGAAGTCGGCAAGGGAAGCGGGCAAGGGCTTTCTCTTGTTCGTTCGGTCGTTCACCGCCACGGAGGCAGCATCACCTTTGAGACCGAAGTCGGCAAGGGAACAACCTTCATTGTGAGGCTGCCGCTCGATGACCAATCTCGGCCTGCTGAGCAAGAAGGAACGGAGACATGCCGGAACGAAAGCGAATACTCTTCGTCGATGACGACCTGAGAGTACTTGAAGGCCTGCGCAGGCAGTTGCGGGTCCTCCGCGAAGAATGGGACATGGATTTTGTCTCAAGCGGCCCGCAGGCGCTTGACCTCATGGAAAAGCAACATTTCGACGTCGTTGTCTCGGACATGCGCATGCCCGGCATGGACGGCGCCGAACTGCTCGGGCACATCGCCCGAAAGTGGCCCGAAACGATCCGTGTCATCCTTTCCGGTTACACCGATTACGAGTACCTGCTTAAATCCGTCGGCGCCGCGCACCGCTACCTGGCCAAACCTTGTGATCCCGAGGTGCTCCGTTCCACGATCAAGAGAGCGCTGGGCCTGCGCAATCTCCTTGAGAATGAACGACTGAAGAAACTCATCTCGCGCTTGGAGAAACTTCCCAGCGCTCCCTCGCTCTTCCAAAAGCTTATGACCGAACTTCGTTCTCCCTCTTCGACGGCCGAAAGCGTAGGCAGGATCATTGAAGAAGATCCGGCGATGACGGCCAAGATCCTGCAGTTGGTGAACTCCGCGTTTTTCGGCCTGAGGCAGCCTGTTTCCCGCGCCGCCCGGGCCGTAAGCCTGCTGGGCATCGAGACCATCCGGTCCCTTGCTCTCTCGCTCCACGCTTTCGCGGAATTCGACGGCGCGCGTTCAACCCTGCTGCCCCTGGAAACCCTCTGGGACCACGCGCTGACAACGGCGGTCTTGGCCCGCACGATCGCCCGCTCCGAGACCGACAACAGGCATGTAATCGACGAATGTTTTACGGCCGGATTGCTTCACGACGTCGGAATCCTTGCCCTGGCCGCGAACCTGCCGGAGGAATACAACAAGATTTTTGAAGAATCGGCACGCTGCAGGCAATTCGTGGACGCTGAAGAAGACAAATTCGGCGCGGGTCATCCTGAAGTCGGAGCGTACCTGCTCGGGCTGTGGGGACTTCCCGACCCGATCGTCGAAGCCGCAGCCTATCACCACCGGCCCGCTCAGTGGGCCGGAAGGGAGTTCAGTACGGTGGTGGCTGTACATGCAGCGGACGCCTTTGCTTGGGAACTCCGCGCGGGCATCGAATCCGGGTTGCCCCCTTCACAGCTCAGCGAGGAATTCCTGGAGGCAGCCGGAGTGCGAGACCGCGTTTCGGCTTGGCGGAAATCCTGCGAAAAAATTCTGGAAGCGAGGTTTACGGGCCATGAACAAAGACTCCACGGAACGGGTTCTCCTTGTTGACGACGATCCGAACATTCTGGCGGCCTACCGAAGGCAGCTGGGGCGTCGCTTCAAGCTCCAGACCGCTTCGGGCGGCGAAGAAGCTTTCGAGCTCCTCCG
>CAZGYL010000006.1:0-10833 GCA_964529985.1 uncultured Planctomycetia bacterium
CCACGGCGCAAAAGGAGCGACCGGTACGCCGCCTGATCCTTCGGACTGTCACGTGTTCCTTGTAGGAGATCCCTCCACACCGGTGCGTATCACCGAGATCGGTCTCGGTGAAGATTTCGAGAGGTTCGAAGCACAAGACGGATCAGGTGAAGTATCGGCGCGCCGGACTTTCGTTGAATTCTACAACTTCGGAAACGAAGCCGTGGATCTCAACGGCTGTACTCTTTCGATTCTTCCCGGCCGGAAGAATTCGCTTCGAGGCTTTTTGGAACCTTACCGCCTTCAGGACTTTGTGATTCCGGCCGGCTCTTACGCCGTACTTTGGCTTGACGGAGATCCGGCAGACGGAAGGCCGTCGCTTCTCGAGCACTATCTCGGCGGCTCGATCTACCTCTATGACCGCCCCGAACGAGGAAAGGGCGTCATTGACCGGCTTTCCTTTCCCGAGCTTGCGGTTTACGCGGACAGGGGAGCCTTCGGGAGAACCGCTGAAAAGCCCGAGGGCCAGGTTCTACCGCCCACACCGGGGGCCCCTAATGCAGGACCGCCGCACTTGTTGCTCAATGAGCTGGGTTTCGAAGACGGCGCTTTGAGGTGGGTTGAGATCTACAACGCAGGCAAAACCGAAGCACCGCTTTCGGGCCTTCACCTGGGCAACGCGGTTGATGAGCTTCCTGTTTACCGGGTAACCGAGAGCGGTTTGGAAGAACCCTCAGGCACGGTTCTCCCTTCGGGTTTCGAGGTGATTTGGATCGGGGAGGCGGAGGTGGGCCGGCTTGTGTGCAAGCTGCCTTTTGATCCGGAGGCCGACGACGTTTTCCTTTTCCTGCCTCTTGATTGGCCGTGGGGCGCTGACGAAGATTTTGAACCCCTGCGGATCGTGAGATATGCATCCGCCCCCTGCGATATGCCAACAGAATGCCAAGACGTGCATTTGACCACACGCTGGTGCAAACCCGAAGAGGGGAAGTCGCTCGCACGCCAACCGGACGGAGGCTGTATCTTGGTCCACGCCTCACCCTCCCCTGGAACAACCAACGTCCAACTGCAGCCGGTCGGTATTTTTCTAAGTGAAATCTATCCTGCCGGACAAGATGGATTCATTGAACTTGTAAACGGCAGGGAAGAACAGCTCGACTTATCGGGAGCTTTGCTTGAGGTAACATCTCCGGTCCTTGAACCCGGAGAGACACTTACTTTTGTGGTTCAAGAAGGGACCCTCGTTGAGGCCAAGCGTTTCGTCGCCTTACATACAGCCGGCCTTCCACCCCGCGGCACCGTGAAACTATGGCTCACTGTCGACGGGGTGCAGAGCCTTGTTGACGAGGTGACATGGCCCGTACTTGAAGAAGGCTCCGCTTGGGCGCGTATTCCTGAGCTTGCAGAAGGACCTTTTACCCCTGCATTCGAGTCTCTGCCGCCAAGCCCGGGAGAGGCCAATCAGGTGCCTTTCATTCGAGGGGACTGCAATGGAGACGGCGCGATCTCCGCGACACCTTTTGATCCTCAGTGGCGCGAAGATCCCGATTTCAAAGCGCTCCTGAGTCTGCTCAGCACGAGCGGAGCCGTTCCACCGTGCTGGGATGCATGCGATATCAACGACGACGGACGAGTTGATCCCGCCGACATTACTTTCATGATCCGGAATCTGTTCTTCACCGAGAATCCGCAACTTCCCCCACCGTTCCCCGATCCGGGTAGGGAGGACCGAGCCGACGGCCTGCCTTGCCGCTGAAGCGCCGCTGTCTTTTACTGCAGAAGTTTTCCCGCCTGCATATGCACGCAGCGTCCGGCTCGTGCGGCCGCCTCTTCGCTGTGCGTAGCCATGAGTACCGCACCGCCTTGCTCTACGTACCAAGCGAGGTACCCCAAAACGGCCTCTGCATTAGCTCGGTCCAGATTCCCGGTCACTTCGTCGGCCAAAACCAATTTCGGCCGGTTCAACAGCGCCCGTGCAAGCGCTGTGCGCTGGCGTTCTCCGGAGCTTAATTCCGCAGGGACATGGTACGCGCGGCCGGCAAGGCCGAACCGTTCGATCAGCGCCATGGCCTCAGCACGAACCTCGTCCTTCGGCAGGGCGAGCGCCGCCGCCATGACGTTCTCAAGCACGGTCAAGTAAGGAATCAGGTGATACTGCTGGAAGACGAAACCGATCGTGCCGGCCCGAAGGCGCGCCCGCTCCTCAGGCCGCAGGCGGTATATATCTTTTCCGTCGACTTCAACCGTCCCATCACTGGGAGCCAGTAATCCTCCTGCTGCAAGAAGAAGCGTCGTTTTGCCGCAGCCGCTGGGTCCCTGCAAGGCGACGAACTGCCCGGCTTCAACAACAAACGATACCCCATCCAAAGCACGGACCATACCGTCGGGGCCTTGATAGTACTTACACACATTTTCCATAACGAGCACCGCTTGTGCACCGCGCTCCATTGGTGTCATCCCCATCGGTGTCATTCCTCCCGGAGAATCTCAGCAGGATCCTGTTGCGCCGCAACAAGCGCCGGAAGCCAAGCTGCAAGCACGGAAAGAAGCGGAGCAGCCGCAAAAGCTCCGACAAGAAGCGGCACCGAGACAGCCGAAACTTTGGTACTCATGGCCGGCGAAATCGATCCCCATGCAGCCCCGATCGCTGTGCCTGCCGAATAGCCGATCACAGCTCCTGCAAAACCCACAAGAGCGGCACGTCCAAGGAAGAGCCCCACAATGTGAGCCGACCCGAGCCCAAGAGCGCGCAGAATACCGATCTCACTGCGGCGCTCCCGCACATTTGCAAGCGCAAGAAAGGCGATCCACACGAAAGCGCCGATTGCAACCACCGGGATCATTATTGCGGCCCATGTTTCCAGCTGCCGCCGCATGCGCTCACGGTGGCGCTTTTCAGCCTCCACCATGCGCCTTCTTGTTTCGGCCGCCTTCGCCCTGGCCTCAGCGCGGGCGATCGCCTTACTTGCGAACTCTACAACCTGCGTGTCGGGCAGAATACCCGTAATCTCCCGCCTGATTTGTGCGAGACGCGCGCCTTCGCACTGGCAACTTAAAGCAAGAATGCCGTTTATCTTGCCTTGCTTGCCTAGAAGCTCCTGAGCTTCCTTCAGGTTGATCCAAACCGTTATGTCGTCTTTGCCGCCGCGCTCGGGAAGGCATTTTGCGACCTTGAACTTCCGGCCCATGAAGGTAACGGTCTTGCCCTTCTCCAGTCCCAAGCTGTGGTGCAGTTCATAGCCGAGCACCATTGCACCCGGCTTAACAGGGTCCAAAATCGGCTTCTTCGGAGCCCGGTGCATAAGAGGCACTTCAGCTTTGGTACCCACAAGGAGCACTTTGCGTTTCACTTCAGGCCATTCGATCTTCTGCTGCAGAATAGGCAACAGGTGCCGTATCGTCATGATCCTTGAATTTGCCAACTTTTCGACGTACGACTCGGGCATGTATTTCGTCGCATAGTCCTCGGCGTAGAAATCCGCCAGATTCTGATCCTTCGGCAGGATCTGGACGTTGAAGCCCATCTTCTTCGTGATCTTGCGGTAGTCGTCTTCCACGCGAGCCAAAAAGGCGTCGGTTTCCTTTTCCTTCTCCGCTATGATTTCAGCGGTTCTCGCATCGAAAAGACGGAGAAGGGTGAACACCGCTGTGAAACACCCCACAGCAAAAGCCACAGACAGAACCCCGAGAGCGAAATTCAATTTGCGGTATCCGATTTCCTTGATGATTAATCGTTTGATCTTCATGGGGATTGAAGCCTATTAAGAGAACCGGAGTTAAAGCCCCCTCGGAAGAGGAGGACCTATTCACCCGTTTCCGTTCTTCCTTCGCAGAATCACAGCCGTTCCCAGGGCGGTCCCCAGAACAAGCAGAATTCCCAGACCACCCAGTACCAAAATCAGAAACGAGCCGCCGCCACCGCTTCCACCCGCCTCCGACTCGGCAGGTTTTTTTTCCTCTTCCGCGCCGGCCAGGGCCGGCAAGCTTGCAAGCGGCAAGGACTCTGAAGGCTCCCCGGAATAAAGGGCTTCGATCGCGCTTTCCCAATCCACGGCCATGAGAAGATCCACGCCCGGATTCATGCCCTTGACTTGACATGAGCAGGGGCCTGTGAGGAACATGCACGCTTCGCCGATGTTCTCTTCGTTGATCCCCTTGCCCACGAATGCAAACAATACCCTGCCGCGGCCGAAGATCGGAAAAGTCATCGGCTCTTTGAGATTCCGCAGATCAGGTTCGGTCCCGAGCAGCATCGAAACAAACGCAGCTTCGCGCTGATCCTTGCGATTCACCTCCAGAATCGAGAACACGGGGTGCCGCGCTTCCGGCTCCTTTTCTTCTTCCTTACTCTCCTCGCTCTCCTGACCCTCAGCCTGCAGATTCTCTCCCACAGGCTGCTCGGTGTATTCTTCTTCTGCAAACGGATCAGGCGGCGGCTCGGGGAGTTCAAGCAAAGATGAAGCTTTCTCCAAGACCGCCTTCAGACGTTTTTTGGCGTCTGAATCAGCTGCTTTATTACCTGAAGGCAAAAAGACCCATACCGCCGTGTGGCCGGCGAGCAGTCTGCGAGCTATCTCTTTTCGTGCGGGCGAATCAATAAGCCGCCTGACGCCGCTCCGGGTCAAAGGGCCCTGCCATGCGAAGACAGGGATCCTGAAAAACGGCGGGTACTTGACCACGAGGTAAGGAAGAGCAAGATTCTTCCCGTTTCCCGGCAGAACCTTACGTTCCTCTTCGCTCAGAGAGCCAAGCTCCCGTGCAGTCACCCTCAAGTTGGCGTAAGGGGCCTTCTCTGAGCACTGTTTGAGCCAAGAGAGGATTTCCTGCTCCTTCGCGCTGAGTTTCCCCTCGTAAAGGACGATAACGTCATAAGGATCCGAGGGCCAGCGCTCAAGAGCGTATTGGTACACCGGGATGCTGCATGCTCTCCCCAGACCGCACCAGGACAAAAAGACCGTACCACATAGTACCGCGGCCGAAACAAGGCACCACCCGACCGAGAGCGGGCGGACCGGGCCGGTTTTCTCTTGCATGAGAGCCTCCTGCGCGTTTTCGGCAAACGGACGGACTGCGGTCCATCTTACCTCCAGGCTCCCCCAGCCGCCACTACACCTTCAGCCTGCCGGCCGCCCTACCTCTTGATCCTAAGCTCCAACCTGGCTTTGTTTACAAGTATGGGTTCGTACTCCTCCGGCGGGAGCTTCAGAAACCTCCCCACCGAACTTGGAACCTGGCTGTACTTGAGAAGAGCCGTGACGGTCGCGATTCCGGCCTGAATTTTCTCAGGCACCTGCCATGTATACTGCTCGATCTTGGTGCTGCGCGGGCCGATCCGCCAATCCACCACGTCGTTTTTCGCTGTGTACCACTGGCAGATCGTCATTCTGCCTTTAGGGTCGAAGAAAGGCCTCCTGAAGATCCGAGCTCCTGCAGGCACGTCTCCATCACGGCTCACACCTTTAAAGCCTTCGATTCCCATAATTTCACCCATGGCTTGGTAAGCCAGAGCCGCGGGATCGGCGATCGTGTACTCCTCACCCGGAAAACCTTGCGGATCAACCGGCAAGTGCAACTTTTTCCCTTCGGGCGTCTTCAGCCAAACCTCAAGATAAAGCATGCGTTCTTCTGAAGATCCCGAAGGCACGTAGTGCCCGGCTTTTCCGTTGAAAAGCACGGCAGTGAAGGTCACGGTCTGGCCGGGCAGTACGGTCTCCTTGTTCCCGTACAAGGCAAGATCGATTACTCCTGCAAGCTTGCCGGGAAAATGGGACCCGTGGAAAACGTGCTGTGCTACGTCAGGGTAGGTTTTTCCGCCGAGTGCGTTCTTCCCCTCCGCATGGTACATGTGGCAGTCCTGGCAGCGAACGCCTTCTTTGCTGTAAGGACCGGCCCGCCACTCCCTGTACGTCTCCTTCACCCATGCTCCATAAGGACTTAGCTCGTCGTGACAGGTTCCGCACAGTTCCGCACTCCGCAAAAACGGCGAGTATGAGATTCCATGGTGTTTTGTTTTTGTCCCCTGCCGTCTGCCTGTTTTAGGCCCGCCGGGCTTGAGCACAAAGCTGAAATTGAAAGGAACAGGTTCGGTGCTTCCCGTTATGTTGTGGCACACTTCACAGGTGACGCCTTCGTTCGCGCGCGTGCCTTCTGCAACCGGCTTCGGAGGTATGTCGCCTGCCGCATAAGCAAGAGGGCTGTGGCAGCCTATGCAACCGGCTTTCACACCGGCCACTTTGGCGGACTTAAGCGCATGCGGTAACGCCAGCTTGAAGTATTCGACCTCGTCCCACCTATGGACGAAGCACCGGGACATCATGCTCTGCTTCCACTGGTGATAAATCTGGCGGTGACAGCGCCTGCAGTCCTTCTCCGGCGAAGCAAAGTCGTCATAAGAGTGGGTCCCCGGAGGCGCGCTTCTGAGAGGCGCCGCAAGAACCAATGCCAGCGCCAGCGTACCTGATGCCCTCTTCCAGATCCACGAATTCCCAGCCATTTCGAATCCTCCTTTCGCCGCAGCCTGAACCGACTCCTCTGTTTTTTCCTTGCGCAGCCATAAGGAAGTATGCAACCTGCCGGCTTTAAACCGGCATGGATACATACCTATACCTGCGGATCACCCACCCCCTCAAAGCGGGTGCTATTGTGCCCCGGTTTCGGCCGGAATGCAATAACAAGGCCCCGATCTCCGGGAATGCAACACCGACAGGCAGGGCTTCAAGTACCTAAGCCTGTTTACCGAGTCGGTCAATGTGTTACAATAAAGGCACTTGAAAGGTAAGGGATGGCCATCCCGAATCGCGGAAACCGAGCGGTCCCTTCAGACAGAAATTCTGCACGTGCGCCGTGCCTTTGGTGGGCCTCCGCAGGTGCAACGTACCGGGCACGTACCGACAGCCTTCCGGGGTTTCGGAGGCTAACGTGCATACAGGCAGAAAAATCCTGAACCTGCGGCTTGACCGCGGATTGACTCAGAAACAATTGGCACGCAGGTGCGGCATTACTCCGGGAGCTCTTTCCAAGATCGAAACAGGTACAAACAGGCCCTCCCGTGAAATCCTCCTCAAACTTGCGGAGGCGTTGGACGCGGATCCCGAGTACCTGCTTGACGAAGCCGCGCCTTATCCGCCGCCGCCCCACGAGGACAGACCCGGCGGCCGAAGTAAGCCGCGGCAGATAATAAACGCCCGCATAACGGTGGAAGAGTTAAGGTTACTGGAGAGTCTCAGGCGCCTGGGAGCCTACTGGCGCGACGCAGCCCTTGCAATTCCAAAAGCAAGCCCCGAGACCATCAGAATCGTACGCTTTCTGCTTAAGCGTGACAAAACGCAAGGTGCGTTTCCGGAGGATCCTTCGCTGCGTGCACCGCCGGAAAGTTGGGGATCAGAAGAAGAAAATTATGAGAGAAAACCCTCAACATAAAAAGCGGATACCGCGGGACGCTCCCGTGCGACGGGCTTTCACCGCGGGCTTCCGCTCGGTCCTTTCTCATGGGCTGCAAGGCGCTGCTGGGCCTTGCGGGCGGTCGGGTTGGCGGGATCCAACCGCAGCACCCTCCGATACTGTCTGAGCGCTTCTTCGCGCTTGCCCTGCTTGTCGAAAATAAGAGCCAAAAGGAGTTGGACCGTAGGGTTGTCGGGATCGTCCATTGCAGCGGAGCGCGCCACGCTCTCAGCTTTGATCATATCTCCAAGCGCGAGGTAAACCCGAGCCAGGTTCACCGCAAACTTCGCTCTGACCTCCCTGAGGTAATCCTTCAGCGTCTTGAGGCTCTTGCGGTAGGCCTGCCTGCGGAACGGGAAGTTTTCTCCGACGGGTAGCTCTTCGGCCGGAAGCACCACAAGCTCCTCGTCGTATTTCTGCAGCTCTTTCAGCCCCTTCCGGTAAGCCTCTTCAGCGGCCCCCAAGAGCTCCTTTCGTTTCGTAGAATCGAGTTTTCTTCCTCCGAAAGCCTGTTTGTAAAGCATGTCACCGAGACCCAGGTACGCTTCCACGTAGCGCGGATAAAGAGCCGTTGCGCGTTTGTACCAATCAGCCGCTTTCTCGTAATACTCAAGACGCCGGTACAGAGAAGCGAGTTCGGATGCGGCGCGTGCTTGCAGCTCGTCGGTCACATCCGGATAACGGCCTTGGACCACGCGCTGAAGGTACTGTTCGGCTTCCTGCCACTTCTCCCTCCGGGCAAGCACCATTCCCAGGCAAAGGGCGGCTCTGGCGAAGGTAGGGTCCGTATCAAGGGCTTCCCGAAAAGCCCGTTCTGCAAGAATCAGCCTGCCTTGACTCCAATGCATGTTCCCCTCGCGCCATTTAGCGATCGCCTTAGCCCTTTGAGGCGTTGCAGCCGGCTTCCGCGAAAGCAGTACTTGTACTTGAGAACGGATTTTCTCTTTGTTGCGGTTCCACCAGGCCTTGTAGAAAGTGGCTGCTTCCTTCCACTTCTCAAGCGGTGCATCGGGAGGCGGGACGAAATCAAGCCCTGTGTAAGCTTTGAGCTTCTGGGCTGCAAAAGTGCGTAGCTTTTGATTCTCCTCGGTCATTGCCGCTATGAGCGCCGGAATCCCTACGTAAACCCCGTTTTCAGCAAGGGCCACGGCGAGAGCCAGTGCGGTCGCTCCTTCGGTTTCGTTGTACAGGCGCACCAGCTCGCGGTAACGGTTCAGCCTCCTGAGCATCTCAACGCAAAACGCCCGCACCGTGTCGGTCTCCTGAGGATCGCGCAGCTTAAACGCTATGAGAGGAACCGCTTCGTCAGGGGCTATTGTAAGGGCGGCCTTGAGCGCGTCGATTCTGTCTTCTTCTCGAGGAGACTCAAGCTGCTCGTAGATCTCAGGGAGCTCTTCGTCCAGAGTATCTCCAACGGTTTTCCGGAGCTCGTAGGAGGTAAGTACCGATTGGATTTCGGTCTTTCTGCGGCCTTTTGCTTTCTGGAGCAGCTCGGTAAGCTTGGGAACGGCCAAAATGCCCAGCGCCTTCAGTTTCTGCTTCGCCCGCTGAGCTTCAGGCCCCGCGCCGTCCAAACGACCGACCAGATCCTCCACCAGCTTGTTTATCTCCTCAGGTCCTGCAGCCGGTCTTTCGCCCCACGGTTGCCCGCGCGGTACGATCTTGACCACTTCGCTGCGAGGATACGTAGCAGACCCCTGGCCGAGTATCCGAATGGTTACCGACCTGCCGTCCGGCGAAACAGTGACTTCGCCTTTTACCACGCGGCCGTCCCGAAGGATCAGCCGATCCACATCAAGAACCGATTCCGTCTTTACCGTGCCCAGGACCACCTTTTCGATGTCGCGCTTGCGCACTTTGGTCGAACCAAGCGGAGTGCGAAGCTCTATGTAGTTCCGGCCGGGATCAACTATCTCGCCTTGCAAAACACCGCCGTTCTTCAGGAACACCTGGTCCTTTCCCGCAAGGGGCGCCTGCCCGGAGAACAAAGCGGGGTTCAGAAGAACGCAACCACAAAGAAAAGCCGCGGTAACGGGGAGCACTTTCATTTCCTCCGTAACGTTCTGGGCTTCTACGGCGACCGATCCGCCCCCTTCCCCGGGAAAACAGAGCAGGGGCTTCTGTCCAATTATCGGGCCGAACAAGGACGCAGACAACTTTCCTTCTCAAGCACTGCCTTCCGCAGCCCTCGGCATAGCTCTATAATGGCGCTACCCGTAAGAAGCTACGAAACCGCAACTCCTGGAGAAGTCCGGGTTCAGAAGCGAGGAACAGCATGGAAACCGAATCCCACGTACCGGTCGCGCGCCTGGGCCGGGGCGACATTGTGGACCTGTGGCTCCTGGTGGAGAACGCCAACTTCAAGCAGAACAGAGCCGGGAAGCCGTTCCTGCAGTTGACGTTACGGGACCGTACGGGCCGGATTCGCGCATTACACTGGGAAACGGACCGCCGTCTTTACGAAACCATCAGGGTAAACGATGTCGTGCACGTGCGCGGCAGAGTCGAGGAGTATCAAGGAACCCGACAGATCGTAATCGACCGTATAAGCGTAGTGGATCCCTCGCAGGTACGCTGGGAGGATTTTCTGCCGCAGGGCCCTGCCGACACCGAGAAGAGATGGAGCCAGCTCCGCTCCGAGGTGGAAAGGATAAGCAATTACCACCTGCGCGCGCTTCTTAACAGCTTTCTTGATGACCGGGATATAGCCCAGAAACTGAAACGCGCTCCTGCAGGGAAAAGTCTCCACCATGCATTTCCGGGCGGACTCCTGGAGCATATTGTAAGCATCATTGAACTGGCGCGTGCTCTGGTGCGGCGGTGGCCCGAGCTGGATGAGGATCTTCTGGTGGCCGGTGCGGTTCTGCACGACCTGGGCAAAATCACGGAAATCAGAACCGAAAAGGGATTTTCTTACAGCGACGAAGGCCAGCTCGTGGGACACGTGGCTCTGGGGCTGAACCTACTCGAAGACAAACTGAAGTCAATCGCTGATTTCCCTGCCGAGCTCCGCATGGAATTGCAGCACTTGATTGTGAGCCACCACGGCAAAACGGAATACGGAGCCTTAAGGGAACCGATGACCCCTGAGGCCATAGCCTTGCATTTTCTCGATAACCTTGACGCCCGGCTTTCGGCCTATTTCGCACTTGCTCGAGACGAGCAGGAAAGCCCTTACGGGGAAGGCTGGACCAATCTCAATCCCCTTTTCGGAACAAGGCTTTACCGCCCCAAACGACTGAGGGATTCCGGTCGACAATAACGATTTTACCCTCCCCAAGATACACCTGCACAGGACACGGCCCGTTGAAGTGCCTCATGCGACGTTGACGGGGGCGCCTGGCATTGCTTATTGAAGTAGATCAAGCTCAAGGCCCACTTCGTCAAGCACCTTCTCCAGCTTCCTGGCGCTGG
>CAZGYL010000006.1:10933-26073 GCA_964529985.1 uncultured Planctomycetia bacterium
AGATCAAGCTCAAGGCCCACTTCGTCAAGCACCTTCTCCAGCTTCCTGGCGCTGGCTTCTGTAAGCGGAGCGAGAGGCAGCCGGACCTCAGGGCTCATAACACCCGCTCTTCCAAGTGCATGCTTAACCGGAACGGGATTCACCTCAACGAAAAGAGCCTTGAAAAGCGGGAAGAGCTTGTAAAAAACTTTCCGCGCTTCCGGCAGATTTCCTTCCGCAAAGAAATCCACCAGATCGGCCATGGACCTGGGGACCACATTCGCTGCAACGGAAATAACCCCTGCACCGCCCAACGCCAAAAGCGGAAGCGTAAGTGAGTCGTCGCCGGAAAGAACAACCAGATCCGTCTCACGCAGGATTTGCGCTGAAAGATCGAGCTTGCCGCTCGCCTCCTTGACCGCAACTATGTTGTCGTGCTCAGCAAGCCTCTTGAACGTTTCGAGCTCAATGTTAACGCCCGTGCGTGAAGGAATATTGTAGAGAACAAGCGGTATGGATACGGCGTCGGCGATCGCCATGAAATGCCGGTAGAGGCCTTCTTGGCTCGGCCGGTTGTAGTACGGCGCAATGAGAAGCGCGCCGTCCGCTCCCGCTTTCTCAGCGAATTTGGTAAGCCGGATCGCTTCGGCGGTTGAGTTCGAACCCGTCCCCGCAATAACCGGAATGCGGCCGTCGACTTTTTTGACCACACACTCGATCACACGCTCGTGCTCTTGGTGGGAAAGGGTGGCGGACTCACCGGTCGTCCCACAAGGCACGATACCGGCCGTGCCGGCAGCCACATGCATCTCAACCAGTTTCTCAAGGGTGCTCTGGTCGACCTGACCGTCCCTGAACGGCGTCACTATTGCAACGATCGATCCTCGAAACATGGCTTCAATTTCCTTTCAGGCTTCCTGGAGCGCCTCCTGCCGGGACTCCCCGGCCGGCACGATTATAGTCGGAGCCCATGAACGCGGCCAAGAGCCTTCCCGGGCCGGCCCGCCCTCAGCGCGTTCCTTCCGAAACGGGAAGCACCCTGACCTCAATGACCCGGGGCCCGGGGCCCGTCCCCGGTGAAGGCGGGGCGGGCTCAATCCTCACGTCGGCCGGAATAACGCGGGTGTCCCAGCGCAGAACGTCAAGCGTCTTGTGAATCGGCCGCCCTTGAGCCCCGAGCTTATCCACTTCTTCAGGCTCCAAAGTGAAATACAGGCCGACGCTTGTGGGATCGCGCCGGTACGCCTCATTGAGAGCCTCGATCGAGGATTTCGTCCCCACGAATGTGACGGCCAACTGCGACGGTTCGCATTTTACTGCAAAGGGGCGGGCCGCAGCCTGCCAAAGCGGAATCAATGCCCACAGCTTTACGGTCAGGACCTGCCTGGTCTCATCTTCCCTTTCGAAGAAGACCGTCACCTTGGCTCTGGCGTCCTCCTTTTTCAGAAGCAGTCCGTTTTCGTCCACAAGAACCATACAGCGCGGATCCTTCACCAAATCCGGCACAGCGCCGCCCCCACTCCTGTATTCCTCGCGGAGCTGTAAACGTACCGGTACCGTCACGGTGTAGCGCAGCCCCTCGGGAGTCACGTCGGTTACATCGATCTTTTCCGTTACAAGTTCAAAAAAGGCGAAATACTGTTCCGGTCCCCGGACGTAAAGCTCCTTCGGCTGCACCGTCCACCTGCGCGTTGCACTGAGGCGGTAAGGGGGAGGCGGAGAGCCCGTTATCGCCGGCCGTACCGGCAACGGCTTGACCACGATCGGCGAAAGCTGAAAGTAAATAACCCCGGGCTGGATCGAATTCTCCACCACCCGCAGGGAACGCGAAGGAAGGTGAAAGTACTCTTTCGTAAGCTCAATCTGGCCCACGCGGTATCCTTCGGTCTCCGGCCACTCCTCAGGCCGGATCGTCACCTGGGCCGTTACCTGGTTCCAATCCAGTTCGCGGATCTCCCGCTGAGGTCCGGAAAGAATCACGGAAACGTAGTTGTTGAAAGGCACCTCCGTGCTGTCGCGGACAGTATAAACACGCACCAATTCATACGCTTTCTCAGAGTCACGCGGGGTCTCCACCTGCACCGTAACCCGCACCTTTCCCCGGTTGGAATTGCGTATCTGATTGTTCCAAGCGAAGTACCAAACAGTAACCGCGAAAAAGAGTGCGAACGCTTTATTCTTGAAATCGCGGCTGATAATGCCTGTAAGACTCCGCAGCCTCATGCCACCCTCGCCTTACGCTCCTCCTGGCGCTCAAGGACATACAGATCCCGCAGTTTGCGGTCCAGCTCGCGTAGATCCAACCCGCGGTCCAGTTTCCCTTCCACGGCAAGTGAAATCATTCCGGTCTCTTCCGACACTACAACGCAAATCGCATCTGTCTCTTCGACCAGCCCGAGCGCCGCTCTGTGCCGCGTTCCTGTTTCAGATCCCAAGTCCGGGTTCTCACTGAACGGAAAAAGGCAACCGGCTGCAGCCACCCGCCCGCCTTGGATCACAACCGCTCCATCGTGCAGATCCGTGCCTGGATAAAAGATCGTAACAAGCAGCTCGTGAGACACCTCAGCGTCCACAACGACACCGCGCTCAACGTACGCGTCGAGCTCCACCTCCCTTTCGAAAGCTATAAGCGCGCCGATTCTGTTCTTCGCCATGCGTCCCACTGCGGTCACAACCTCTTCCACCACATCGGTTTCTCCCTGCATGAAGGAACGGAAAGGTGCCGTGCGGCCGAATTTCACAAGCGCTCTTCTAAGCTCGGGCTGGAAGATCACGATAAGCGCTGTGACCGCCGCTCCTCCTGCAAAATGCAAAATAAGGCGGATCTGTTCCAAATTCGCCCAGCGCGCGACGATCGATACCACAAGAAGAACGGAGAGCAGAAACATGGCCACGCTCTTGAGCGCCCCCGCCCCTCTGCTCCCTTCGGTATAGCGCAGGAGACCGTAAATGAGGATATAAAGAAGCGCTATCTCGAAGAAGTACTCGATCCTGAGAAAGGGGCGGAAGAACTCAATGAACGCGTCCATGACTCCCGACCCCGTCGTAAACCCTCGACGCTTCTCTTATCGCTTTAACAAGGCTTATGGTGTCGCGTGCAGCTTTTACGTCGTGCACCCGCAGGTAAGAAGCTCCTCCCAAAAGCGCAAAAACGTTGGCGACCGCCGTACCGATCTCGCGTTCGGTCACAGGACGCCCCGTAACCGCGCCGATAAAGGACTTCCGCGAAACGCCCACCATGAGGGGACGGCCCAAAGCTTCGAATCGGTGTAGGTCCTTCAGGATCTCCAGGTTGTGCGAAACAAGCTTTCCGAATCCGATACCCGGATCCAGGATCACCCTCTCCCTGCGGATTCCCCGGGCTTCGGCGAACTCCATGCGTTCTCTGAAGAACTCGATGATCTCACCGACCACGTCCTTGTAGCGGGGAGCTTGCTGCATGGTGCGCGGCGTACCTCGCATGTGCATTAGAACCACAAGAGCTTCCGAATCCGCAAGCACATCGGCCATAGCCGGATCGCCCCGAAGCGCTGTGACATCGTTTATCAGGGAAACCCCCTCCTGGAGCGCTGAACGCGCCACCTCCGCTTTTGAAGTATCAACAGCGATCGGTACGCGCAGACGCCGCTTCAATTCCCGCACAACAGGTATGACGCGACGCAACTCTTCTTCAAGCGGCACGGGCTGTGCGCCGGGTCTTGTGGATTCCCCCCCTACCTCCACGTAGTCGGCTCCCTCAGCGGCCAGGCGTTCGCCCGCAGCCACCTGCGCCTCCAGCGTAGGCCACCTGCCGCCGTCGGAAAAAGAATCCGGCGTGACGTTTAAAATACCCACCACGACCGGTTCGTGCGGTTCCACCGCTCGGGCACCTCCACACAGTTCGACGCACCCCCTTACGGGCGGTGGGCTCCTTCGGCGGGCGCCGCCTTGGTCGGTCCACCTTCCTCCCGCCGGGCGTCCTGCTCCTTGGCTTCGGCCACAATCCGAGCCACATCCTCTCCCGAGAGGACCTCGCGTCGCAACAGCTCTTCAGCGATCCTGTGGACGGCTCGGGCGTTTTCTTGAAGAAGTCTCTTGGCCCGCGTGTAGCACTGCTCCGCGAGTTCTCTTACGGCTCGGTCTATTTCTTCGCTGACCTTTTCACTGTGGTTTCGGGTTTTGGCGATCTCCCTGCCCAGAAACAGGTGCTCTTCGGTTTCTACATAGCTGATCGGTCCGAGTTGATCGCTCATGCCGAATTCGCACACCACCATGCGCAAGAGCTCGGTGGCGCGCCTGATATCCGCGCGGGCGCCTGTTGTAATGTCCTCGCAGAAAAGTTCTTCAGCCACTCTACCGCCGTAGGTGACGCATACGTCGCCGAGGATTTGGCGCCTACGCAGATAGTAGCGGTCGTGCTCCGGAAGCTGCATTGTGGCGCCCAGAGACATGCGGCGGGGAATGATTGTGACCTTATGAAGCGGCTCGACTTCGGGCAGAAGGTGGGCTACAAGAGCATGGCCCGCTTCGTGGTAAGCCGTCACCCGCCGGTCTTCTTCCATTACCACTCTGCTTTTCTTCTGGCGGCCGAAGCGTATTTTGTCGCGTGCTTCCTCAAGGTCGGCCATTGTTACATGGTCCTGGCCCTTCATGGCCGCTTGAATCGCAGCTTCGTTCACAAGCGCCTCGAGTTCGGCGCCGCTGAAAGTCGGAGTCGCCCTTGCAAGCTGGCTGAGGTCTACGTCCGGCCCCATTCGAACTTTCTTGGCGTGAACGCGCAGAATGGCTTCGCGCCCGCGCACGTCGGGCAAATCGATCACGATCTCCCGATCAAACCTTCCGGGCCTAAGCAGCGCGGGGTCGAGGACATCCGGCCGGTTCGTTGCAGCTATCACAATGATGCCTTCATCGGATTCGAATCCGTCCATTTCAACAAGGATCGAATTGAGGGTCTGCTCGCGTTCGTCATGACCGCCCCCCAATCCGGCCCCGCGTTTCCGCCCCACTGCATCAACTTCGTCAAGGAAAACTATGCACGGGGAATTCTCCCGCGCTTGCCGGAAGAGGTCGCGCACGCGGGAGGCACCCACTCCGACGAACATCTCAACGAAGTCAGAACCGGAAATGCTGAAAAACGGTACGTCAGCCTCTCCTGCGATCGCTTTGGCGAGTAAGGTTTTTCCGGTTCCCGGAGGACCGACCAGGATAACGCCTCGAGGCACACGCCCGCCCAGACGCTGGAACTTCGCAGGGTTCTTCAGGAACTCAACGATCTCCCTGACCTCTTCAAGCGCCTCGTCGATACCCGCTACGTCTTGAAAGGTGACCTTGCATTTCTCTTTGCTGACAAGCCGCGCTCTGCTCTTTCCGAAAGAAAGCACTCCGCCGCCCGCACCCGGCATGCGGAAAAGCCTTGAAAGCACCACAAAGAAGATCACCAAAAGCAGAATCGCAGGCAGGTAAGGTACTATGTCGGAGAACGAGAAGGGCGGTTTGGTCACCCGGTATTTGGTCGCCGGGCTGCCCTCTTCCTGGGAGCCGTTGAAATCCTGAACCGCCCAGTACAGGCGATCCTGATAATCCTCGGTAGGTGCCTTGAACCGAAGCACGCTCCGTGCAGGATCCCGGTAAACGATCCTCACCTGGGCAGGCTCCAGGGCCTGCTTCAAGACAGCCACTTCCCGCACCTTGCCCCGGAGTATGTCTTCAATCACCGCCTCATAGTCCAAGGGCTCGGTGCTCCGCGAAGGCCGCCCGGAGAATATGCTCACAAGCAGCACCACTGCTGCAAGCGTCAGCACCCAGAAGAAAAAATGAGAGGAGCGAGCCGGGCCTTCCCGGCCTTCCCGCTTCCTCTGTTGATCCTGATCCGTCATTACTGATCCCAGTTACTCAGCGCAACCGCGACAATGCGGTCCGCAATTCTTCGAACAAGGCCCTCGCGGGCCGAAGTTCTTCCGCTTGCGGTCAGAAAAGCGGTTCTTTCCTGCCAAGTGTCCTGAAAAAGAACCTCTTCTCCGCGTCTCAATGTCACCGAAACAGTCGCATAAACGTAAGAACGCACCGGCCGATCCAGCTTATCTTCTGCAGCCACCGATTCCCGGAATACCTGAAGCGTACCCTCAAGAACCGCGTCAGCCGCTGCAGGATCGGAGACAAGCTCCAAATCGGTCTCCTCCTCAATGCGGCGCCTCACCTCCCTGGTAAGGTCGTATTCCAGATCGCGCTCAAGCGGAAACGTTTCGTTGCGGAAGAAAGGAACCGCGATCCGCTTGATTCCGCGCGGAGGCACCGCACCTATATGATAACAGCCACAAACGACGACCACAGCCAAGAGCCCCGCAGCCGCAGCGAGGCGACCGAGCTCCGGCTTTCGCCCACTGATGTTTCCTGAGTACGTTTTCCTCATCAGGATCCGCTTCGCTTCCCTGCAAGCTCACTCAGACGTCGTTGCGCCTCCTTCGCAGCGGGCACAAGCTCGCCCGAAGGGGTCCTACCCTTCTGAAGTGCCGCCCGAAGGTGAATCTTCGCCCCTTTCGGGCAGCCGTTAAGTATGTAAAAAGACGCAACGTAGAGCTCATACCGGGCTTCCATGTCGCGCAGTTTGCGAACGAAGCGCCGCGCTTCCTCCGCTTCAGGACCCACGCGCTGTTTCTCAAGGAAACGTTCAAAATACCACCGTGCCTTTGTTATCGGCGTCGGATCGTACTTATATCCCTTGATCTGGTGATATATCGCCTTGCCCAGCTGAAAATATGCAGGCGGCACCCACTCGCTGCGCGGATAGGTGTCGATCAATCGCTCGTAGACCGCCTGAGCTTCCTCCCACTGGCCGTTCCGGAAGTAGTGGTTGGCGATACTGTACAGCGCATCGTCGCTGAAACTCTGGTAAGGGAATTGCTGGACCAGCTCATCCAGTATCCGAACCCCGAAGGAAGGTGAGCTGTACGAAAACAGCCCGAGAAAAGAACGCTTGGCATTCCCCTGCAGGAAATCAAGGCCTAAGCGGTACTTGCGCTCAAGCGTCCGCTGCAGGAGATCCAAGCGCGGCCTGAGCCTTATGGCCTGGTTGTAAGAATCCAAAGCCTCCTCCCAGCGCTCCAAGGCACGGAGGATCTCCCCCCGCTCAAAATAAGCATCTGCAGCAAGCGGTCCGCCTCCCCGGGTCACGTTCTCCAGAACGACCAGGGCCTCCTCAAGCTTTCCCCGGGCCCTCAGATCCCTTGCAACCGCAAGTGGGTCCCCACCGGGGCCCGCCTCAAGCCGCCTGCCCGCCCATACGCTGAGAAGAAGCAGAAAAATCCGCACAGAAAGCTGCAAAAAAGCGCGCTTTTCCTTATAAGGTGCCTTCATGTTTTTCCTAGCAACCAACTATCACCGGCTCAAGGCCTTCCCGCAAGGTACGGCACTTACCGGCCCCCTGCAGGCGGAGAGCCCACGGTCCGTCCCTGCGGCCGCAGGTAAAACGGACATTCTACCATGCGGCCGCGAGGCCCCAAAAGATCGTTCAACCAGGCGGAGAGCAACCGAAAAGCTGCGGCATACCGCCTCGTGCCCGGAGGTACCGAGCCTGGATCCCTGCAGGCGCTCAGGACTTCGGGCCGCAGCTCAACACTCTCTCTTGTCCTATGCCTGCGGCAAGTGATTCCCCCTTCCCGGAAACTGAAAAACCAAGGTCCCGCCCCGCCGCTGCGCCGGCACCGGGGGCAGGAACGGAAGTTCGGGTACACTCCCAAGTTCCTGAGCCATGCCGCCAGAAACACAAGAACCACTTCCTCGTTGAGATCCAATCGCCTCAAGGTTTCCACCGCAAGCGCGTAACCTTGTTTATCGGCCGTTCCTGCTGAAGCCGTATACCGCAGAACCCCCACCACGAAGAATGTATCGGCAAGGCGTTCCCTGCTCCGCCGCACCCCTCTGTACGAATCGAGTTCCTGAGCGTCGATCACAAGTTCCAAAGCGCTCCTGCGGCGCGGCACAATCACCATTTCATAGCGCCTGCCCAGCTCAAAGGGTCCGGTAAAAAGAGGATTCCGCTGCCGCCAGACTCCTTTCGCCAAGCAGGCGATCTGTCCGGCATCGGGGGTGAAAAACGTAACGATTTGGCTGGTGTTCCCGAATGCGGTTCTGCCGGTGACGATTCCCTCTGTGTGGATCACGAGAGGTTTTCCCGTCGAATGCGGACCTTCTTTATGCGGCGTTCGTCCGCATCGATGACCTCAAAGACCACATTGCCCCAGTTCAGGCGCTCGCCTATCTGCGGAATCCGGCCGAACTGGGTGAAGAGAAAACCGGCCAGGGTTTCATACGAGCCGTCCTCAGGCACCTCCAGGCCCAAACGCTCGTTGAGCTCATCTATATGAACTCCGGCATCGGCTTCAGCCGTCTGCTCGTCGATATTCCGGACCGGCGCCCCTCCCTTTTGAAGCTCGTACTCGTCGGCTATTTCCCCTACGATCTCTTCGAGAATGTCTTCAATGGTTACAAGACCGGATGTACCGCCGTACTCATCCAGTACAACCGCTATGTGAAAGCGCTGCGTGCGGAACTCCTGAAAAAGTCTGCTTATTTTCTTTGACTCGGGGACAAAGTAAGCTTTGCGCACCACCTGCCCGATTCTCTTCTCCTCCCATTCTTTCGTTCCCACATACTGCAGGAGGTCTTTCACATAGAGGATACCTACAATGTTATCCTTGTTTTCCTTGTAAACGGGAATGCGCGAGTGGCCGCAGGCGGTTGCAACCTTCACTCCTTCAGGGAGCGTAAGAGCGGCATCCATACAGACCATTGAGGTGCGCGGAGTCATGACCTCACGGACCTCAACGTCATAAAAGCGAATGATCGATTCGATCATTTCGCGGCCGCCGGTCTCAAGAACCCCTTCCCGTTCTCCTTCCTCAGCGGCCGAAAGAATTTCGTCCTCAACCGCTTGCTCAGCTTGCTTTTCCACGTCCCCGCCGCCCGCGCGCACGAAAAACCCTTCGACCTTTTCGTAGGCTTGAACGAACGGGGCGAAACTCCTCCCCAAGAACTTAAGCGGGCCCAGAGCCGCACCTACGACCTTTTCAGAAGCGGTTCGGGCGACAGCACCCGGCAAAGCCTCCAGAAAAACCAGGAAAAAAACGCCCAGAGCCGCATAGAGCGCCAGAGCGCTCCACAGGGACAAGCCGCCGCGCAGCACCGCGGCCGTCAGCGTTGCAAGCGCCCCGAGCCGCAGGAGCTCCTCCAGGAGCCCCAGCAGGCCGGCGCAATTGTCCAAATCGTCCAAGGTGCGGTTGGAGACCGGCCTCATGCCGCGCTTACGCAGATAAGCGTTAAGGCGGTTTCCTGAAAGGTTGGAAAGGGAGCGCCCAAACAAAGCGGCACAGAGCCCTGCAGCAAGCAGGGCGGCTGTGATCACGAGCCACGTACTTTCGTCATCCAAGGCTCTTGTAAGTCGCTTTTTCTCCGCAGCTCTTCCGGCCCGGAAAGCTCAATCTCTCGCTCCCAGGATACCACCGTCAGGCCCGGCCGCGCAATCTCGGCGGGCCCCTGCTGCGGGATTTTCCTCGTACGAAACCACCAGAACCACAGCGTTGCCGCGTTCGTTGAAGACCACCTTATCCATCAGACCGCGTACTATGGCAAGCCCGTAGCCTCCGGCCCGTTTACCCTCCTCCCTGCGTTTGAGCAGCATCTTCAGCGGGTCGGTGCGCGCGTCCGGGATCCCTGCAGGATCAAAACCCGAACCTTCGTCTTCCAGCTTCACAAGCACCCGGTCCTGCAGGATGCAAAAACTCATGTGGATCTGCTTGCGCGGATCATTCGCATTGCCCCACTCAACAGCGTTCTGTCCTATCTCCCGCAGCGCGTAGGCCAAGCTGCGGCGCTTGCGTTCCGGAAGTTTTGTCCTGGTAAGAAGCTGTACGAACGCCGCAAGACTCTCAACGAATTTGCTCTCGCTGGGTGCGGAGATTTCAACCCAATTGCGCGTCGGGTATTCAATCTCCAAGGAGCTGCGGCACGCGCGCACTTCGCGCTCCAAGCCCACAAGGTGGAGGAAAGACTGGCGCACGGCTTCAGGGCCGTCCGCCTTATCCCACAGGTAGGTAACCCCCGCTTGCAGCAGTGAGACGACTTGGGCTTCGGAAGCTTCCGCAACAGCTACAACGCTGTCGGAGCCCGGCAGGATCTCAACAAGCTCTTTCTGCACCGCGGTATCGAATTGCTCCGGGCTCTCCAAATTCCAGAGAACTATCTCAAATGATTCCCCCTTGCCGTTGCAGCGAGTTGAGAGATTGCGCGCTGACTCCACAGCGGCAGCCGGTTCCTCAAGCCGCTTCAGGGCCTCAAGCCCCGCCTCTCGGGCCGCCGCCTCAAGTACAGGCCACCAAGCGGGGTCCCGGTCGATAACAACCACTCTCAGCTCCGCAAAAACCGGGTGCTGAGTGCGGTCCACATGCCCTGCTTGAGGAGAGCCTGTGGGGACCTGGGAGCAGGTGTTTTCCATAAGGGCCTTTCGCAGACAAAGAACGCCGGTTTTGCGCCGGACCGCGCACGCATACATACTCTGGCTGCGGGCGCTTTCTCCAGCCTACTTCTCAAAGATCGGCAGGTACCCCAAAGGGACTTCAAGAATCAATGCGGCCACAGCGGTCGCATACTGCGGGCCGAAGTGACTTTCCCACCGAAGGCCGTCCCCGGCCGGACGCGCCTCCTCGATCAACTGCCGGAACGCGGCGGGATACCATGACCGCCAGGTGGAGCCTCCAGCTTGGTAAAACGCCTGTGAAGCATACAGGTTCCCGTAAAAGCGGTATCTGCGCGCCGCATCCAGAGGACGTCCAGGCACTTCGGCAAGGCAACGTTTCAGGTAACCGATACCCCGGCTTACCTCCCCCGACCCATAGAGGCCGAGCGCCTGAAGGCTGGCCACAGCACCCGCTGTGAGCTCAAAGCTCGACCATTGCGCGCCTCCGGAAAGGGAGTAGCAAAAGCTTCCGTCCCGCTTCTGGCACTGCCTCAGGTAACGCTCAGCTCCGGTTATCAGCCCGCTGTCGACTGAAAACCCGACATTCCTTGCGGCTCTCAGGGCTTGAAGCACGCAGACCGTGACACTGTTCTCATCCTGGTGCCTGCGGTTCTGCACGTGGTAGTACCACCCCCCGCGCCAGCTTCTCCCAAGTGCTATGGCTTTGATGCCCCGGCGGATTACGCCTCGAACCGCCTCCTGGCGGCGTACGGGAAGCTCTCCGAATACTTGGGTCAGAAAAAGAAGGGCGTACCCGTGACCGTGCATCGGGTGGTCTTCACCCGCCTTGGCGAGGAAACCGGGTGTCGGGCTGCTTTGGGCCACCTTAAGCAGATAACGCACGCACAATTCAACATTCGTGCCGTAAGTCCCTCTTTGGTAGCCGTAGCCGGCTCCGAGAAATGCAAGCCCCGCAAGACTGGTGATTGCAACTTGGTACTTACTGCCCAAAGCCCCGGTTTCTTTGTCCTGAGAGGCGGCAAGAAAGCGCAAAGTACGCTCCACGGTCTGCCGGATCAAGTGCCGGCACTGTGGATCTCCAAGATCGATTCTACGCAACAGGCCTGCGGCACCAGAGGCTCCCACCTGCGCAGCTTCACTCTGAGCCCTTTCGAGGGGGCCGGACTTTACAGCCGCGGCGGAAAAGCCGGCAGGTCCGGCAACGACTCTCAAAAATATAAGAAATGACAAGAAAAATGACCGGGAGCCGCACTGTACGACCGAATGCCTTTTTCGGCTCGGCCATCTCCCTCCGGCCGTTCCAGTCGCACGCGTACAACTCACCATACGCTTGTCGGTGATCACTTCTGGGAGGAAGTTTTGCTCAGCCGCTCGAAATACAGGCGAATAAGCTCTGCATAACGCTGCGGCAGGCTGGTCCTCCCTGCAGCGTCAAGCAACGCCCTCACCTCTCCGGGGAGAAATCCCCAGCCGCCGGAGCCCCTTTTCCCGGTCAAAGGCCCGCCGACTTTGGCGGGAGGAGGCTCCTCCCGGGCCCTTCGCACGTTGGGCACTTTGCCCTGACTTTCTTTCCGGCGGCCCGCTTTCCCGGTCTTGGGCTTCCTGCCGCTTTGTTTTTCTCCGGGGCGGCGCTTTTTTGAAGCCTGCTGGTCCTGCTGATTTTTGGAAGAAGAGGTCTGCCGTTGCATCTGGGATCCTCCTCCGGATCCCTGACAACACTGCTGGCGCTTTTTCAACTCCTCGATCAATTCGTCTATCGTGCGGAGCACTTCCTGCTGGCTTTGCTTGACCGAAGGGCCGACGTCGCGCTTCTTAAGCAACTTCTCGATAAGCTGCATGTTCTTGGCTATCCGGCCGAAAAGATCGAGCAGCTTGCGCCCCCCTTGATCGGCCTCCCCTATTTCCGGAGCTTTCTTACTTTTACCTTCCCGATCCGGTCCAATACGGGCCGGAGGCACTGTGGATTCTGCAGCGGACAACAACACAGGGGCGGGCGGGTAAAAGACGAAAACCAGACTGAGCAGAAAGACCGGTGCGGAAAACAGTTTCCGAATCATGTTATTCGCCGGGCCTTTTAAGCTTTTTCCGTTCACCTTTTGCCTCCTGATCTTCTTCAGGCGCAACACCGAGAAAATCCCGGGCCACCTTCCTGGTAAGCGCTGCAAGCGCCCCCTGCTTGAGCGCCAGCCGATTCAATTCGCGCTCCATTGCAGGTGTCAGCCGGCCGCGGTTCGCGCGCCTGGCCCTCTCGATCGCTTCGGTACGCTCATTGATCGCCAACTGCATGCGCTTCAGCATGAGAGCTTCTGCAACCGGAGGGACGAGGCGCGGCTTGCCCGCACCGGCCTGCTGCCGGCGCCGCCTGTTCTGCCTGCGTTGAGAAAGCTCTTCCTGCAGCGCCTGGAGCAGCCTGTTCAACTTGTCTATCACGTCCTGCACGAGCAATTGCACATAACGTCCGGTCTGCTCGGCGACCAAAGCTCCTCTGACTTG
Source organism: uncultured Planctomycetia bacterium (assembly GCA_964529985.1). Classification (GTDB taxonomy): domain Bacteria; phylum Planctomycetota; class UBA8108; order UBA8890; family UBA8898; genus CAZGYL01. The sequence goes on from CAZGYL010000006.1 coordinate 23,856, forward strand.
CTCCATGTCACCGAGAGCGTCTTCAACTACGTAGGCGAAGACCTCAGCCTTTTCTTTGGCAAGTAATTCTTTTACTTTTCCGCCGTCCTGAATGAGCTCCTGCTGCCGGCGCGCAAGTTTACGAACCAAAACACGGCTCGAACGCGGGAGTCTTCCCCTTGTGCTGCGCGAGCTCTCGCACCGCTTTACTCCGGAAAGAATCTCCTTCTCTCCGTCTCGCACTTTAATGAGGAGCTCAACCATATTCGTTATCTGCTCTTCCTGGCGCAGCCTCTCAAGCTCCTGCTCCTCCTTGCCCAGCTCCTTTTCCGCTTGAGCAAGCTCGTCGATAGCCTGCTGCTGCGCTTGGCCGGCATCTCCGGGCGATCCGTTGCGCAGGCTCTCAGAGGCCCGTCCCATATGCCCGCCCGCGCGGCTCACCCTTCCTGCAGCACGCCGCATTGCGCCCTGACCGCTTTGGCGCAACCGCTTGCTCAGCGCTTCCGCCTGCTTGCGGAGCTCCTCCTGTTTGGCTGCAAGCTTTTGGAGCTCATGCCGCCTCAGCCTTTTGAGTGCCTCCTCTTTTAAAGCCTGCTCTGCAGCGCGCAGCTCCTCTGCAGCTTTCCTCGCAAGAGCCGAGGCACCGCTTTCGCGGCGGCTGAATGCCTGGGCGGCTTTTTGCATAGCCTGCTGAGCCCGACTGAGAGCCGCTTGCCCAGCCCGCGCTCCTTCCCCGCCTTTTCTTTCAGACTGCTCCAGAAGTTTGCGGAGCTGAGCGAGCTCTTTGCGCACCTCTTCGGTTTTCTTTGCCAAGCGCTCTTGCGCTTCTTTGGCCCTGGCGAATCGATCTTGTCCTTTTAAGGCGCGTGCCAAAGAGCTTAAGCTTGAGCGGGCGCGGCTAAGCTCTTCGGCTGCGCTTCTCTGAGCGGAGATTCCTTCCTGCTTAAGCCCCCTCTGCAAACTTGTTGCAGCATTTCCCATAGCCGCCGAGGCCTTTGAAAGCGCTGAGTCCGCCTGTGAAAGAGCTGCTTTCGCACTGGGAAGGGCTTGCTTGAGTTCGGATAGAGTACGCCTGAGTTTTCTTGTCTGAAATTCCAACTCCGCCTGGGGGGTTACAAGATCACTTAGAGGCCCCCCCTGCCTGCTTTCAGCGCCAAGTCGCTTAAGCGCCCGGAGCAAGGACTTTCTGCCCTCCGCGCTGCCCAATGCTCCGCTTTGTGACGAACGTAACGCTGCGGCCAGTTCCTTGTTGCGCAGGAGCGATTCTGCAGCTTGAGCGAGCCTTTGAAGAGCTTGTTTGAGCTCAGGCCCCGGGGTGCCCTTTTGAAGGGCTTCCGCCGTTTTCTCAGCTTCTTTTGCCAACTGCAGGAGCTTTCCTCGGTCTGGAGCTGCAGCCGCCTGTGCAGCGAGAGCCCGCTGGCGTTTCTCAAGCGCCTGTACCTTCTCCGCAAGAGCTGCAATTTCCCGGTCCGACGGGAGTAACCCCTGAGTTTTACCCGCAGCTAAGTTTTTCTGTTTCGCCTGGAGCTCTGCAACGCGGCGTGCCAGGGCATCAAAACGCCTTGATATCCCTTCGGCACCGCGCCCTTGCTCTGTTACGCGGCGTAAGTCACGCTGGTCAGCCAACAGCCGGCCCACCGACTCTCTGGCCCTACGTAGTTGCTCAAGCTGCTTTTCCCAGTTTCGCTCCCCTAACTTGCGCTCTTTAAGAAAGCGGATAACCGCTTTCAGATCTTCAATAACTTGAGTCTGGCCCGAGACCGCAACCGGATACTTCCGTTGCTTGAGGAGCTCCATGATCGCTTCCATACGGCGCAGCGTGTCGCGCCGGTAGAGCTCCTCCTGTACTTTTCTGGTCTTCTGCGCGTCCTCCGGAGCTGTCTGCTGCAGCCTGTCAGCCATACTCTTCAGCCGCCGCAGCAGGTTCTCAAGCTGACGCTTGGCCTCCCGCTGGTAATCAACAAGATCTTCGGGGTGAATCGCCCGAGCCGGCGCGGGGACTTGTCCCTTCACCCCCTGGGAGGCGAGTAACACCAGGATCAAACTCCCGAAAGCCGCCGCTCCAAATGTCTTCTGCATGGCTCACCGACCTGTTGTCGTCCGCACGAGGCTTCCTAGATCCATCCTCACCCAACAAAGCCTTCCGGCCAAGCACATTCCGCCCGCGCTGCCGCTCTTACGGACGCTGCATGAGCTGTTTGGTGTAACGCTGCACGCGTTCCTCCACTTGGAGGATCTC
>CAZGYL010000007.1:0-23581 GCA_964529985.1 uncultured Planctomycetia bacterium
CGGCGCGCTTCCGGCAGATTACAACTGCGGAAGGCTTCAATGAGTCCCTTAAAAAGAGGGGCGGCGAAGTTGTAAGTACTTCCTATAGCCCCTTCGGCACCCAGCGCCAGCGCGCAGATCAAAAGCTCGTCTCTTCCGAAAAGTATGTCGAAATTGCCGCCGTCCACCATGCGGCAGAGCTCAAAATCCATGAGGTCGGTTCCAGTGTACTTAAGCCCTGCGAGATTCGGTATGCGGTCCCGCGCGGCTTGCAGGAAATCGAACATTGGAAAGCAAACCCCGGTCATTTCCGGAATATGGTAGTAGTAGAAAGGAAGGCGGGGGGCGGCCTCAGCGAGTTCCGCGCAGTAAAGCACCAAATCTTCAATGGTTTCTGGCTTAAAAAAGCTCGGCGCCATGGCGCTCGTGCCCCAGGCGCCTATCTCTTGAGCGTGTTTGGCCAGAGCTTCTGAGACCTCAAGTCCCAGGTGCCCCACATGCACGATGACTTTGAAGTCCCGCGGCGCTGAAGCGACCCACTTTTCTGCGATAGCCATACGTTCTTTGGCGCTCAGCAGCACTCCTTCCCCGGTCGTCCCACAGACAAACACGCCGGAGATCCCCTCCTGCACAAAGAACTCCCCAAGGCGGGGAATGCAATCAAGGTTCACGCTGCCGTCCCGGTGAAACGGGGTAAAGGCCGCTGCAATGAGACCTGAAAAGCGGGGAAAAGGCCGTGCGGCCGATTTATCTTCCAAAGCTTCCGTTTTCATGGTTCTCCGCTGGGATCGCTCTCTTCGGTGAGCCTGAGGGCCGCAACCCTTTCAGAAACAGCTTTCCAGCAGGCTACTGCACAGGCCTCCGGCGCGCAAGAGCAGTTACCCTCCGGAGGCGCCTTGGGTAAGAAGCGAGCAGAGGATATCAACCAGGCCGTCCCGGTTTTCCGGTGTGACCTCGAAGATGCGGAAAGTGCGCCTGATTTTCTCCAAAAGCGGCCCCCGGGCCCTGCGGTGTATTGCAAAGAGGAGAGGCTTGGAAGAGTGGAGGAGCTCCTGAACGGCCTCGGCAAAACGGGGGCTTGAAAGCTCCATGGGAGCTATCTCGTCTACGAGGATCATGTCAGCTTGCCCGAGCGCGGCTTTCAGGGCCTTCAGGCCGATTGACTCCAGGTCCCGAAGGCACACGCGATAGCGGCCGACCCTCGGGCCGCTTCCGCGGTCGGTCCTTGCCAGGGTTCCGCGCTCTCCTGTTGCAAGATCAACAAGAGCGAAGCCCACGCGCTTTCCGCCCGCACGGATCTCTTCGGTGTAAAATCCTCCCACGCGGTACCTGGCCTTGAGGCGTTCGGCCACCCTGCGAACCAGCGTAGTCTTACCGCATGCAGGGGGCCCTGTAACAGCGATACGAACTTGTGCCATTGCTTTCCTCGAGAAACGGTCTTAACGATATTTGGCGATATTGTACAGACACAGGGGCCCGGTGCTCCACTTCTTTGGCGCACGTGATCTTCAGAACAAAACCACGTTGACAAGACGGAGCGGGGGTCGTACCGTATTGTCGGCAAGTAGCGTCGGAGGGTGGGGGTGTTTTGCCGGCCTGAAGGAGACTGAACGTGGACATTGTCAAAGAGCTTCGAGAGCTTGCAAGGAATTTGTGGTGGACGTGGCAACCGGGTGTTATCTCGATTTTCAGGGACATAGACCCTGCGCTCTGGCGCCGTGTCAACCACAATCCTGTTGCGTTTTTGGCGGAGATTCCCCCGGAGACCATTCGGGAACGGGCTTTGGAGCTTGCTTCGGAGTCTCGAATCAACTTTGCATTCCACCGCCTTACAGAGCACCTTGAGAAGGGCCCCGTTTGGGGCAATGTGGCTTCAAGCCCTCTTGCCGTTCACCCCGTTGCTTACTTTTCAGCGGAATTCGGGCTTCATGAATCCATACCGATATATTCCGGAGGGCTGGGTATACTTGCAGGAGACTTCTTGAAAAGTGCTTCGGATCTGGGGATACCTGTTGTCGGGATAGGGCTTTTTTATGCTGAAGGATACTTCAACCAACGCTTGAACTCAGACGGCTGGCAGGAGGAAAGCTACTACGAGACGCCTGCAGAGAAACTGCCCCTTGAGCGCCTGACTGATGAAAACGGCCGGCCGCGTACCGTCCGAGTGGAGACCAGATCAGGCGCTATCGAGGCTGCAATATGGATGGCCCGAGTCGGCCGCTCCCGCCTCATTCTGCTTGATTCCGACATAGAGACCAACAGCCCTGAAGATAGAGAACTAACCGCCCGCCTTTACGGAGGCACTGAAGTTGAGCGTATCCGCCAGGAGCTTCTCCTCGGAGTAGGCGGCGTACGTGCTTTGGGGCAGCTTGGAATACGGCCAAGCGTATTTCACCTGAATGAGGGGCACAGTGCCTTTGCGGTTCTCGAGGCGGCGCGCGAGGAAATGGTCCGTGACGGCGTAAGCTTTACCGAAGCTCACCAGCGCGTGAGCAATAAGACGGTTTTCACCACTCATACGCCTGTTGAGGCGGGCCACGACAGGTTCAGGCAGGATTTGGTGGAGCACACACTGGGGCCGCTGCGCGAGGCTCTGGGCATTTCGCTTCCCGAGCTCATGGCTTTGGGGAGGGTGGATCCGGGAGCGGGTCAAGAGCCTTTTTGTATGACCGTTTTGGGGCTCAAGAGCGCATGGCAGTCCAACGGGGTTTCAGCTCTTCACGGGCATATTTCACGGAAAATGTGGCACAGGCTGTGGCCGGATCGGGCGCTTAAAGAGGTTCCGATAGGCCATATAACAAACGGGGTGCATGTGGCTTCATGGCTTGCCCCGCCCGTCCAGCAGCTTTTCGATAGTTGTCTGGGGCCGGACTGGCGGCGGCGGCTGACTGAGGCCGCAACATGGAAGCCTATTGCTCGACTTAACGACGAGGAGCTTTGGGAGGCGCACCAGATTACAAAAACGCGGCTTATAAGCTACGTACACAGGCAGGTTTGCGCTCAGGAGGCGCGAAGGAGCGGGCACACCGATGTATGCGTTATGACCATGAAGCGCATGGATCCTCTGGTGCTTACGATAGGCTTTGCCAGGCGTTTTGCTGCATACAAACGCGGCGATCTCTGGCTTCGTGACGAAGAGCGGCTTGCGCGTCTCATTTGCGATCCCAAGCGGCCCATTCAGTTTGTGATCGCCGGAAAGGCGCATCCCAGGGACGATGAAGGCAAGAGGCTCATTCAGCGGATTTACCGCATGAGTTTGGATCCGCTTTTCATGGGACGTATCGCTTTTATCGAGGATTACGACATCAACGTCGCCCGCCACCTGCTTCAGGGCGTCGATCTGTGGCTGAACACTCCCAGGCGGCCGCTTGAAGCCTGCGGCACAAGCGGCATGAAAGCGGTTTTCAACGGGGTGCTTAACTGCTCGATCTTGGACGGCTGGTGGGCCGAGGCATATAACGGCAAAAACGGCTTTGCAATCGGTAAGGGCGAGCAACACGCTGATCCGGCTGTACAAGATCAACGCGATGCAGAGGAGTTCTACAGGGTTTTGGAGGAGGATGTTGTGCCTCTTTACTACGATCGCGACTCAGGGGGAATTCCTCGCAAGTGGGTCGCGCGAATTAAAGAAGCACTCCTGAGCTTGGCGTGGCGGTTCAACGCCGATCGCATGGTGATCGCCTACGCCAAGACATGCTACTTGCCTGCTGTGGGCGGAGAAACAAGTATTGAGGCGGGCATCTGGTGAGAGCCGGAAGAGTGCCCTGCAAAGCGATCCAGACGAACGGAGATTGCGCATTCCGCAGCGCGTTCAACGGCTTGCAGCCCGCGCACGGAAACGCACTCGATAAACCTCCCCTGCCTTCAAAGTCTTAAGTCCGCCTATAAGCAGGAAATTATCCGTTATAACAGGCTTGTATTGTGCGCCTTCAAGCAGAGTCGGCTTTTTGATCCGCCGGGGAAAGAGAACCACAGGCGGCCGCTTCAAAGTGCAGTTCTTCTTGGCTTTGATCGTGACCGTATAAACCCCTCTGCGTTTGTGAAGTTCCTGCTCCCAAGCGCACGGGCCGGGCAAAAGGCGAGCTTCCCAAGCAGGATCGCCGTAAAAGGCCAGAGTGTCTCGATCCCAAAGCAATCCTAAAGCATCTTTGTTTCGAATGTTGTGTTTCCGGGCGAAGGCTTGAAGCAGCCCGGGGTTCCGCTCAAGTGCGTAGCTGTCGAACTTCAGGTTTGCAAGATTCGGGAAGCGGCTGTGAAGCTGCCACAGCAGCGCCTGTTCGTTGCAGAAAAAAGACTCAGAGGCCGTGAACCTTCCCGGCTGCTTGAAGAAATACTCCAGGACTCCCCAGCCTGCATAACCGTACCAGGTCGCTACCACATAGCCGGCCATTTGGGTTACCCCGCAGCTTTTCATAAAGGCCAATGCCATGCAATTGCGGTCGGGAATACGTCCTATGAGGCAGTTGCCCGCCGGAAGGTACACCTTGGGATTCGGGGAGTCCACCGGCCAGACGTTGCCCTTAAGATCGATTCCTACGATCCGCCCTTCGCGGCAACGCAGTTGTCCATTCTTGTACGAATAACCGATCTGCCAGTCCCGTTCGGTTGCATGGCCGCTCGTTACGAATACATCGGGCTTCCAGTTGTTTAAGCTGTCCACAATTGCTTTGGTGGTATCGGGCGGGCACTTCTTCTTAACCGGCACCCCGCCTGCCTTTTTCTCCCACATAACTCCTTTGCTGCCTTCGCTGTACCACCTGACTTCGGGGAACACGTCCATGGGAATCGAAGTGCCGCCCAGAGCGCGCCTGCAGCTAAGAGGCTTCTTCACGCGTGCCGTTTTGAGTGCCGAAGCTGCGTCGTAACCCGTGAGAATTCCCCAAAGAAGATCGGTGTAAGGGTCGGCGTCAAGTTTTCGCGTAAGCCGGTGCACTGCACACACAAACGGCCGGTCTGCCTCTTCAGGCTTCACAACAAAACAGGCATAGCGCGGAAAGAGGCGCCGCAGTGCGTCAAGTACTGCGGGTGCTTCAACGTCTCGGTCATACACGATGATCGAAGCACGGTGCTTGGCCCTCAGAGCTTCCACCACTTTGCGCCATTTGGGGTTTTTGTAAGTGTCGCGCGTCACCAAAACCGCATAAGGTTTTCGGCCTCGAATGATCCTGGCGCTTTGAGGGTACGGCGCCGCGCAGAGACCTGCTGCATACAGCAAGAGGGTCGCAACGGATAAGCGTATTCTCATACCGGCTCCCGGGAACTATGTTTTGTAGAACTCCGGCAGGCCCGCGCCTGCTCAGACAAGCTTAAAGGAGGATCCTCCCTCGCGGCAAGCGGTCCGCCGGCCGGGCTGTTCGCACTTCGAGCATCACGTTACCATATCTGACTTAAGGCGCATTCCAGAGCGGCATGCAACAATGGAGGGCTGAGAAGTGGCAGTACGGCGTATAGGCAGGACCTGGCAGTTTGTTGTGCAAGAGCCGGCTGATCTTGCGCGCGTTCTTGAGATTGACGAAGCACACTGGGTTGCAACAAGCGCTCCGAGGAATGCTTTCCGCTGCCCGCCTGAGTTTCTGGAGTTCCTTGACTCAAACGGCGACGGCCGCATTGTAACTTCGGAGGTTAAGGAAGCTGTAAGCTGGCTTCTCCAAAGGCTTTCCGACTTCTCAGCCGTTTGCGAGGGCAAGACGGAGATCCCTCTCGGCTCGCTTCGAAGCGACGACCCCGAAGGCACCGAACTCCTTGAAGCCGCACGTTCGGCGGGGTATGCCGGGAGCGGTAAGATCTCGCTCCAAGAGGTGGAGGCTTTCCTGAACGGACTTGCCTCTCAAGCGCTTAACGGAGACGGCGTACTTGTGCCGGAAGCTGCCGAGCGTGAAGACCTTCGTGAGTTTCTTTCAGCGGCTGTTGCTGCTACAGGCGGCAGTGTGGATGCAAGCGGCAGGCGCGGTCTGACTTCCGATCAGATAGAGAGTTTTCGAAACGCCTGCAGAGAGCAGCTCGCCTGGCGGGAGGAAGGACGGAAGCGTGCTTCCGAGGTTTTCCCTTTGGGTGAGGGGACCAGGCAGGCGGTGGACTTGCTGCGCGAGCTCAAGCCGCAGATCGAGCGCTACTTCGAGCTCTGCAGGCGGGCACGATTCTTGGGGACCGAGGAGGTTGAAGAGCTGTGGCGCAAGGAAGCCTCCACGCAGGCCGGAGTTCTCGATCTCAAAAAGGCTCCGCTTGCCTCGGTGCGCAAAGAAACCGTCTTGCCGCTTGAGGGCGGGGAAGTGAATCCGGTCTTTCAGGAAAAACTCAAGATGTTTGAGGATCAAATCGCGGCGCCGCTTCTCGGCGGCAGGCTGCGCGAGCTTTCAGAGGAGAAATGGCGCACCCTTTTGGAACGGTTAGCACCTGCTTCGGCTTACTTTGAGTCTGAACGGGGTAGAGAGGTCGGGAACCTGCCTGAAGAAAAACTGGAGGTTTTTGCAGGCGAGGACTTGAAGAACCAAGCGCTGGGACTGCTTGATGCCGACAGACAGGTCGCGCGTATTCGAGAGGGGGCCGTCAAACTCAAGAAGCTCCTCTTTTTCCACGGCAACCTCGTGCGTTTTATCAATAACTTCGCCTCGTTTCCCGATCTGTATGATCCCAAAGAACGCGCGCTTTTTGAACGCGGCTCCGCCGTTTTGGATGGAAGGTGGTTCAAGCTCGCCGTGCCCGTTGAGGACAGAAAGGCTCATGTGGAGCGTACTCGTTCGAGCAATCTCATGGTTTTGTACCTTGAGATCAGCGGTGCTGCTGAGAGCGAGCGTTTCACGGTTGCGGTTCCGGTTACCTCGGGCACCAAGGGAAACCTTCGGACCGGCAAGCGCGGGGTTTTCTTTGATATCAACGGCAGGCAATATGACGCAGTTGTAGTTGAGGTGATCGAGAATCCTGTAAGTATGCTTGAAGCTCTTGCAGCACCTTTTGTAGGCGCGTGGCGTTTTGTTGTCGGAAAGATCGAAAGTTGGTCCGAGCGGTCGGAGAAGACTCTTCAGGAAAAGCTTGACAAGGCTTTGGCAGGTGTAAGCGCGCCCGGCGCCCTTCGATCGGCTCCCGCGGGAATCGTCGCAGGATTGAGCGTTTCCGTTGCTGCACTGGGCTCGGCTCTGGCTTTTGTTATCAAGCAGCTTTCAAGCCTTACCTTGGGGACTCTCTTCTGGGGTCTTGCCGCCACCGCTTGTACGCTGTGTGCAGCGGTTCTTCTACCGGTGGGACTTGTTGCTTTTCTGAAGTTGCGGGGACAGGATTTGAGCTCTTTGCTTGAAGGCTCCGGCTGGGCGATCAACGCGCGAATGGCCCTTACGCGGCGTCAGAGACGCCATTTCACGCGGAGGCCTTTCGGGTTCTTCAGTAAAGGGTGAAGTTCAGGCCGCAGCCCGGAGGCGCCGGACCGCCGCGGGGTTTGCCTCGTTCATTGCGGAAGATGTGCACGGTGGGGGGATCGTCGGTGACGATCGTAACATCAGAGACCCCGTCTCCTGTCATGTCTCCGAGAAGAAGGGACACACCGGGCTTCCCTGTATGCAAGGTGGCGATTCTGCGGCCATTGCTGTTAAACACCGCGTGCGCGTATGCAATGAGGATTTCATCATAGCCGTCACCCGTCCAGTCAAGGAAAGCATGGTGCCTGCAGTAGTCTCCCATAATGCGGCCGAGGAGTTTCCCTTCCGAAGAAAAAACACAGAGAGGGCTCTTACCGAAGGGACGGTGGTCTATATCAACCAAGAGCTGGGGCTGTGAAAGATCGGGGAAGAGGAAACCCACTTGAATCGATTCGAAATGGTAACCGGAAACTTCCCAGAGGACTTTGCCGGTGCCGTCTATACAAGCCAGGTTTTTCGCGCCGCAGCAGGTAAGAGCAAGCCGGAACTCCTGCAACTTGCGGGCTTTCTTGAGAATACGGACGCAATCCAAGTGACCGCGTTCCTGTTTGACGGCTCTGGATCGATAAGCCCACCTGGTACTCCCGTCAGGGTTTAAAAGCACGTAGCCCGCCATAATCTCCTGCTGCCCGTCGCCGTCCAGGTCAAAGGGACGCGGTTGGTGGGCGGTTCTCCAGCCGCCCGGCATGCGGCAGGTCCAAAGTAGCTTCCCCTCCCTGCTGTAAGCCCAGATTTGGGTGTAGCGGGTTTTTACAAGCACCTCCTGGGGCCTGCCGCGGCCTGCAAGGTCTGCGAACACCAAGCAGTCCGTCGCTTCAGGGGGGATGGCTATGCGGCGTTTCTCCCGGCCGGTTCTGCCGTCAAGCTCAACAAGATAGCCTTTGGTTGCCAGGATGACCTCAGCGCGGCCGTCTCCGTCCCAGTCATGTATCTGGCAAGCGACGTCGTGGTGCCACTTTTTCCGCCCGACTCCGGGGTCACCCCAGCGCCACATGACAGCGCCGTCGAGCTTCTGGGCCACAGCGGTGGAGGTGTAATGCACGTCGTTCCGATTGACGTTCTCGCAACTTACGATTTCAGGAACTCGATCGCCGTCAAGATCCCCTGTTACAACCCAAAGACCTCCGTATTGAGGATCCAGGGTAATCCGCCGCCAGGGCTCAACAAGCGGCACATTGGGAGGCGGCGGGCCGTGATCATGGGTATCGAATCGAAGGGGTTTAAGGTCCGAAGCAGCTGAAAGAAGCGTTGCACAGAGCAAGAAAGCGTTCAGCATGAGGGCGTCTCCGTTGTTTTGAAGGGTTGTACTTTCACCTTAAGCGGTAGCGCAGCCCGAGATCAACAACCCGAAAGGGGCCCTACCCATTGTTTGGGTTCTTGTTTAAGCTATAGGAGCGCGTCGAGTTTGTAAAAATTACCGGTTAAAGTCCAGCTGCCCTAGGAGGAGACCATGCAGCAGTCTGAAAAAAAGAACGGCCGTGCCAAGAGAGGCACCGTGGGAAGACGTGACTTTCTTGCTTCAAGCGCTGTGGGGGCAGGCCTTGTTGCAGTGAAGGCATCTGCTGTTGCAGGAACGAAGGCCAACGATGCGGTAGCTCTCGGTCTTATCGGGTGCGGCGGCCGCGGGAACTGGATCGGAGAGATCTTTGTCCGAGACGTCGGCGCGAGGATCGTTGCTCTTTGCGATATTTTTCAGGACAAGCTTGAGAGCGCAGGGCGCAGGTTCGGTGTCCCTCGATCGCGCTGGTACAAGGGACTCCAAGCGTACAAAGATCTTGTCGCTTCGGATCTTGAAGGCGTACTTATTGAAAGCCCGCCTTACTGCCACCCCGAGCAGGGCCTTGCCGCTGTTGAGGCCGGCAAGCATGTTTTTATGGCCAAGCCGGTTGCTGTTGATGTACCGGGTTGCAACACCGTTAGAAAGGCGGCGCGCAAAGCCGAGCGGAAAGTGAGTTTCTGGGTGGATTTCCAGACACGTGCCCACGGGCTTTACCAGGAGGCGATCCGGCGCGTGCGCGAGGGGGCGATCGGCTTTCCTGTAAGCGGCCAGGTTTACTACGTTGCAGGCAGGCTGGGAAGACGAGGGCGCCGGGGCGCGCCGGCATGGGAGAACAGGCTGCGGGAATGGGTGTTCGATATAGCTCTTTCAGGCGACATAATCGTTGAGCAGAACATTCACGTTATCGATGTAGCCAACTGGATACTCGGAGCCCACCCGATTGCTGCTTACGGTACAGGCGGCCGAAAGGCGCGGGTCGATGTCGGCGATTGCTGGGATCATTTTATAGTCACTTTCTGGTATCCCAACGGGGTTAAAATCGCTTTCAACTCGTGCCAGTTCACCAAGGGATACACGGATTTGTGCGCGCGCGTTTACGGCAGCGAGGGAACGATCGACACCCACTACTCGGGAGATGTGCGCATAACCGGTGATCATCCCTGGAAGGGAGGCTCAACGCAGGGGCTTTACAGGTCGGGCGCGCTTGCCAACGCCCGCAAATTCGTGCAGAGCATTGAAAGCGGGAAACTCATAAACAACGGAGAGGAAGCAGCCGACAGCACTCAGAGCTGCGTTTTGGGCAGGGAGGCTGCCTACGCCCGGAAATACCTCACCTGGGAGGAAGTGGATCGGGCGAACGAGAAGATGGATCTGCGCCTTGAATACAAGCTGTAATCAACGCGCTTGAGGCTGGCCGAGCTGGAGCATTCGTTCAACGCACTGCCGCGCCCGTTGGGCGATATCCTCGGGCACTTCCACCCGGTGCTGGAGCGTTTGCAGCGAGCGCAGAACCTTAGGCAGCTCGATCTTTTTCATGTAGGTGCAAAGGTTGCAGGGTCGAATAAAGGTTATTTCCGGATATTCGGCTGCAACATTGTCGCTCATTGAGCATTCTGTGATCATCACGACCCTTGCAGGTCTCCTTTGACCCACATAGTTGATCATGCCCGAAGTGGAGCCCACGTAGTCGGCTTCAGCAAGTACGTCCGGCGGGCATTCGGGATGAGCCAGGACCACAATATCAGGATACTGCCTGCGATAAGTTTTTATTTCTTCGGCGGTGAACTTCTCGTGAACCTCGCAGTGACCTTTCCAAAGAATGACCTTCTTGCTTGTTTGTCCGGCTACGTAGCGCCCGAGATACTCATCCGGAAGGAATATGACTTGGTCACCCTCAAGTGATTCTACGACCTGAAGCGCGTTGCTTGAGGTGCAGCATATGTCACACTCAGCTTTTACCGCAGCGGTCGTATTCACGTATGTCACGACCGGGACTCCGGGGTAGCGCTCTTTGAGAAGGCGCACATCCTCCGGAGTTATTGAGTCGGCAAGCGAACAGCCGGCCTCCGGGTCCGGTATGAGGACGGTTTTCTCAGGGTTAAGCAGTTTGGCCGTCTCGGCCATAAAGTGAACCCCGCACATGACTATTATTTCGGCCTGAGTCCGGGAGGCCTGCTTGGCAAGACCGAGGGAATCCCCCCGGAAGTCGGCGATACCGTGATAAATCGCAGGAGTCATGTAGTTGTGCGCCAGGATTACGGCGTTGCGCTCCTTCTTAAGGTCATTGATCGCAGCAATGTAAGGGGCGTAAGCGGCCCACTCAACCTCGGGAATGATATGCTTGACCTTTTCGTAGATCGCAGCGGTACGCTCTGCGATCTCGGGTGTAAAGGCCAAATCGATATCACCTGCGTTTTGTGGGCCGTAAGGCTCCTTATGCATGGCACGCTCCTTTTGAAAAGGCGGCGCTCAAATCCAACGAGGTTTTTCGCCTATCCTTGAGGTGAGTATAGCTTCCCCGGCTTCACCCCGCAACCTCTGTAGAAACAGGGGAGATCGCCGGGCCGGCCTCACCCCTCCGGCCTTAGGAGCTCCGTCTTCCGCTCTTCAAGCCGCGCAAGGAGCCAGAGGAGATCGGAAAGCCGGTTCATATAAACAATAACGTGCTTGTTTGCGATGGCTTTTCTCCGGTGCAGACTCACAATGCGCCTCTCAGCACGCCGCGCAACGCTGCGGGCGACTTCAAGGAGGGCCGAAGAGCGGTTGCTTCCCGGGATGACAAAGCCTTGCGCGGTCTTACCGATCTGCTTCTGGAGCCGCTGGATCTGCTCTTCGATCCAGGAGACCTGCTCGGGCCCCAAGCGGTTCTTAAGCCGTGCTCTCCGCTTTGGAGGACATGCAACTTCAGCTCCCACAAGGAAAAGGTTCTCCTGGCATCTTTTGAGCACGGATTTCCGCCGAGCGGCCTTAAGCTCGCTTCTTGCGAGCCCGAGAAAAGCATTGAGCTCCTCAAGGGCGCCTCCTGCCTCAACCCGCAGGCTGTCCTTTGAAGCCCGCAGCCCGAAAAGGAGATCCGTACGTCCCAGATCGCCCTTTCTTGTTGTTATCCCCATGACGGCACCTCAAAACTCCGTGCTCCGGCGCAGATAGGAAACTCAGCCCGGTTGAGTTTCACCTAGGCCTTGCCGGACTCAGCGGTCTTACTGTAGCGTTTTACGAATGCGACATCCTCAGCTATCTGGTCGCTCCACTTAGGCCACATACCCACAATGACTCCGTCGGTGGGCTTTATGTTCTTGAGCGTCTCGGCAAAAGCGCGTTCAACCTGTCTCTTGGACTGGCAAAGCCTCCCGGCCGCGAGAATCTTGAATGCCAAGCACGGCTTGCTCGTTGCGCGGATCACTTTATACATGCGGGGCGGATCGTCTTCGAGATAGACCTCACCCACGCGGATCGGTACATGACCGAGCAGCTTCTTAAGCTCCTCGCGCGAGCGGTGGCGCTCATAGACGCACGTCATGTAGAAATCCACATCCCAGCCCTTCTCCTCAACGTATTCCACAACGGCCGGCATATGCGTGGAAAGGCCGACAAGAAGTCCTGCGTCTCGCACGCGTTTGAGAAACTCTCGGGCTTTTTCGATTTTCCCGCTCTTAAAAAGGCGGTCGGTGACCTCACCATGGTGAACAAGCCCGGTTACGCCCAAACGAGCGGCCTGTTCCACTTGAATGGGGTAATTCGGATCACTGTGAGCCAAGCTCAGAAAAAGAATCTTTCCTCCCTGCTCTTTGAACTCGGCCCAAAGCTTATAGTTACGGCCGCTGCCCTGCCAGACGTTGATTCCCGCCTCGGTCAAGCGCTTCAGGAACCACAAGATCCTTTCCTTGGTGAAATAACTGCGCATCTCAAGATCAACGAATCGTGAAAGGTGGGAGCCGCCGTTCACCGTATTGCTGCCTGCAATCAAGCGTGAGACCCGGTATGGGCCCAGCTCGATCATGGGCATTTGGTCCTGCGCGCTCTCAGCGCTTTGTGCCGCTGCAAGGCCTGCCGGCAGTGCAGCCGCCGTTTTGAGAAAAGAGCGCCTCTTAAGTCCTCCGGCGTTCCCTGAGCTTTGCTTTGCCATAAGCGGACTCCTCCTGACCGAAAAGCTTCGTACTTCTGCTTAGTTCACCTTACGGCCGAACGCCTTTCCAGTCCAGCGGCAAGGCTGCATGAGGCGTAGGCGACCCGCAAGACCCCGAACCGGGTAAAAAGCGGGCTTGGACACTCCCATTTTTACATGGTTTCCCGTTCCAACGTGTACCGGACCCCAGGCACCGGCATTGCCCTTTTCCCGGTTAGGTCAATCGGATACACAGGAGACGGTACCATGAGAAACATGCTGATTCCGCCCGTTTGCGCTGGTTTTCTCCTGGGAGGCTGTACCGATGGCTCGGGCGGAGGGGACTCGGGCGGGCCTATCTTTGAAGACGGTGTTCTCTCCCTTATCACCGCCTCGCCCCAGGAAGGCGAAGCGCCGCTTTCCGTTACGTTTGAGGCTGAGACCAATGTGCCTTCAGCCACCTTTGTATGGGATTTCGGCGATAACTCGCCTACGGAATCGGGCCTGCGCGTAACACATACTTTTGAGGAGGACGGAGTCTACTCGGTTGTGCTCTACGTGCAAGCCGAAGGGTCGGTGAGCGATACTTCTTCGGTGACGATTCGGGTTTCAGAAGCTTCGCTTGACTGTCCCCAATGCGAAGGAGTGGTGGAGGTGGGCCGCCTTGAGGATCAGCGGATAAATGAATGCTCAGGCATAGCATGGAGTCGCACGCAGCCGATCCTATGGCTCCACAATGATTCCGGTGACTCGGCCCGTTTTTTCGGTGTCTCCGAAGAAGGCGATCTCATAGCGGTTGTCCGCCTTGCGGGAGCGAGTGCAAGGGACTGGGAGGATATGGCGCGGGGGCCTTGGCCAGAGGGCGGGGATGCGCTTTACTTCGGCGATATAGGCGATAACGGCCGGTCGCGGAGCAAGATAAGGATTTACAGAGTCCCCGAGCCGGTCATAGATCTACAGTCGGCACCTGTTGATATCACTGTGGATTCTTACGATGCATTTGATCTTGTTTATCCGGACCACCCTCACGATGCCGAAACTTTGCTTGTCGATCCCGGGACCGGAGACATCTACATTGTCACAAAGGAAAGCGACGGGAGATCCGGTGTTTATTACGCACCGGCCCCTTCGGACGGAGAGACTGTCGAGCTTGAACTCGTAGCTTCCGTGAGATTCGGCGCCGGAGAGCTTTCGGGAAGCGCCCTTGCAACCGGAGGAGATGTTTCCGCCGGCGGCCGCAGAGTGATAATCCGCACGTACAACAGGGCGTTTGTTTTCAACCGCCCTCCGGGAGGATCGCTGGCTGAGGCGTTTGAGAGCTCTCCCTGTTCGGTGCCGGTAGCCTCAGAACGCCAAGGGGAATCTATTGCGTTTGCTCCCGGGGGAATCGGGTTTTACACCATCAGCGAAGGAATAAAGGTACCCATTCACTATACTGAGTGCAGCGGAAAGTAGCATCTCTCCCTCAAGTTTTCAGCGCCCTGCGGTCTGCTGCATCGGCCCTATATAGCTTTTTGCGATTACAACATTGTCTATGAAAAGGTGCTGGTCATAGGGAGAAGGCTTCTTGCCGCCGTGGTAAACGTTCATCCAAATCTGTTCTATTTTGAGCCTTCCCACGTCCCGGAACCGTATATCCGTTTTCTCAAAGGCCAGGCGCCCGTCGACCCAAGCGCGAAGCACCCCGTCGTTGCGCCTCGGTGTGTTGAGCTTGAGGTATTGCTCGATACAGTACCACCTGTTCTTCTCCAGAAAACCCCGATAGCCGACAGTCCAGGGCCAAATATCTCCGTACCAGCCTTTCATATCCGCGTGATAGCAATAGGTTCCTATGGGATAGAGGCCGCCTAGGGGGTTGTCCTTGGGAATGGCAAGACCGAACGATCCGCGGGCCGACCAGCCGTTTGTACCGTCCACCTTGCGCCCGCCCCAGCCCGCAACTCCATACGTGCCGCTTATTCCCGGTAGTTTCCCACCCTGCACCGTGGGGTTCCAGTCGTCACCGAAGCGCAGATAGTATCGAAAGAAGATTTCTTCAGGCTCGCTTCCAGTTTCCCTGCGGAATTTAAAAGCAAGGTTCAAGGCGGCGTTGGCTCCTTCAGCTATCTTTACTCGAAGCGCTTTGCCGCTCAGCGGTTTAAATTTCCGCGCGGCATCTTCAAACACTGTATCCACGGCATCTGTTTTGCGGCCGTAGGTCCATTCCCGAAGCCAGTTCCGCGACTCAAACCCGGTTGCAAAGATGACATGCGGCTCTTTTTCGATTCCGCGGTCGCGCAGGTACCGCGAAGCTATGCCCGGTCTGGGCTTTGTGGGTTTAAGCCTTTCGCCCTGGTTGCACCTGAAAACCCCGACTTCGACCGTACCGTATTGCTTTGTTGTATAGAGTCGCAGAACAGCCTTGGTGATGCGCCCGAGCCTTTTCGCTTTTGTGAGATCGAAACGGATAAGCACGTTGGACGTATCCTTTGAAACCCTAAGTACGTCGGAAGCACCCTGGCTTCTATATGTGGAAGCGGCGATGAAAGTATCGGCCTGGGCGCTCAGTTTAAGTGCGCCCCGCAGCCCCTGCACAAAGAGCCGCGGCCGTTTGGCCGGATCCCCGTACTCGCGGCTGCAAAAAACAATGGTCCCGCTTCCCTTTGTCACACGCAGGAAGAAACCTTGATTCGGATATTCGCCTGCAATGATTTTACGGACGAGTTCCGTCACGTCCCATTCGACGAATTTGCCTGAATCCTCGTCGACGATGCGCCGGACCGCGTATGCAGTCGAGCCTTGAGGCACATCGTTTGCGTCATGCCAGTCGCCCATGAAATTCTTCCAGGGCAGGCGGGCCGCCCGATTGTAATACCGGCGTGTTGCTCCGTCGTCTGCGCGGCGTGTCCCCTCAGCCCAATCGCTCTTGGCGGCAAAAGCAAACGAAACAAGACCCGAAAACAGGCATATCAGTGCTTCGTTCAGGGGTTTGGCCATAATCGAACGCCTCCGTTGCAGGTTTCAGCCTATCGGCCCCTAAGGCCGCTCGGGTTTTTCGCCTTTACGGGCGAAGCATCTGTTTTGAGTATGTAAGCAAGTCGGACGGGATTCAAGCCGCAGCGCTTAGCCGTTTGCGTTTTGTTATTGTGAGAGGAGAGGGGCCGGCATAGGATGTCTATGGGCCGAAGCTCAGGGAGGAAAACTCATGCGGAAGCTGCATTGTGCCTTTTGTGTTTCAACGATTCTTGCCGCTCTGTTCGCTTGTTGTCTCTCTGGAGGTGCTCAGGCCGCGGACCGGCCGAATATTCTCTGGATCATAGGAGAAAACATAAGCTTGGATCTGGGGTGTTATGGAGCGAAGCTTGTCGGTACACCGAATCTTGATAGGCTGGCCCGTGAGGGAATGCTTTACACACGTGTTTTTGCGACTTCCCCTGTGTGCGCCCCCAGCCGTTCCGCTTTTATGACGGGCATGTATCAAACCACAACAGGTACCCACAACATGCGCTCTCACCGCGACGATGACTTCAGGCTGCCGCCCGGGGCCAGGCCTCTTACTCACAGGCTTCAGGGCGCAGGGTATCACACTTTCAACATAGTTAGGATCGGCGGCCGCGTTGTAGGAACCGGGAAGCTGGATCTCAACTTTGTAAACGAGGGGGGGATCTTTCAGGGAGACAAGTGGAGTGATTTGAAAAAGAACCAGCCTTTTTACGCCCAGGTGAACCTGCCTGAGGTTGAATACGACATTTACGATCGCAAGTGCCGTTTCAAAAAAAGGGTGCCTTGGGTGGGTGAGGCTGAGCACCCGAAGATAGCCACCCCTGAAAACGTGCAAGTTCCTCCATATTATCCCGATCACCCTGTAGTGCGGCGGGAATGGGCCCGTTTCCTGAATTCCGTCTCCGGAATGGATCTGCGCGTGGGCACCATCCTCCGGCAACTGCGCCGCGAAGGCCTGCTTGAGAGCACGGTGATCTTCTTCTTTGCGGACAACGGGCGGCTTGAGCCCAGGGGTATACACTATTGCTATGAGAGCGGATTACACGTTCCTCTGATCGTCCGGTGGCCCCGTCGCTTCCCGCCGCCGCCCGGATACGTACCCGGCGGCAAAAGCGACAGGCTTATAAGCCTTTTGGATCTTACAGCGACGACTTTGGCCGCAGCCGGCCTGCCGGTGCCCCCACTCATGCAAAGCAGGGTTTTTCTGGGGCATAAGGCGGACCCCCCGCGCAAATTCGTCTTCGCAGCGCGGGACAGGATCGATGAAACCGTGAATCGAATCCGTGCTGTTCACGACGGGAGGTACCACTACATTCGAAATTTCATGCCGGAGCAATCCCTTGTTGCACTCAATCGTTATCGCGAGAAATGCATGCTCATCCTGCAGGTCATGAGAAAACTGCACCGCGAGGGGAAGCTTTCAGGCCCGCCGCTCAGATTCATGGCTCAGAGGCTTCCTCCTGAAGAGCTTTACGATACAGCCGTTGATCCTTATGAACTGGTGAATCTGGCAGGCTCTGAGCGCCCTGAGCATAGGGCTGCGCTGGAGCGGCTGCGTGCTGCGCTTGAAGTTTGGATGTGTGAGACGAAAGACCTCGGAGCGATCCCCGAGCCACCCGAAGTCGTTGCAAAGTTCGAGAAGGAAATGGAAGCCTGGTTTGGAAACCCAAGTGGTATATCGAGAAACTGAAAAAGCAAAACCGAGACTGATTGAGGGAGAGGAAAAGTATGCGCCTGAGCTTGATATTTTTTGCAGTTCTTTCGGCACCGGCCGTTTCTTTCTGCCAGCAGGCTGAGTCCCC
The DNA here is from genome assembly GCA_964529985.1 of uncultured Planctomycetia bacterium. Taxonomy (GTDB): domain Bacteria; phylum Planctomycetota; class UBA8108; order UBA8890; family UBA8898; genus CAZGYL01. The sequence continues at coordinate 17,557 of CAZGYL010000007.1, forward strand.
TGGTGAGAAATTCCGGATACCTGTATGGCACCCTGAAGCCAGGTGGAAGCTCGATCCGAAGCCTTACGCTTTTGATACAAACTGCCGGGCTCACCTTGACGGGCCTCGGCATGAAGCGCTGTGCGTCCACGGGGTTTATCCGAGGTTTTTCGGGGGCTTCGACGGAGGAGGCCGTTATGTATTTATGACCTGCTGCGAGCGCACCGGACGTGTGCATGCGGCAACCGCGGGCGCGGCCGGATACCTGGACGGGCCTTTTTCAAGGGCGCGTTTCTACGTCAGCGATTACCACGAAGGCCGGCATGAGAGGGCTTGGTCTCCGGACAAGCGTTTTTTCTACATGCTTGCGGGTTTCTATGATCAACGGATAAGAGCGCTGGATTTCGCCGAGCAGCAGGTCCGCACCCTGCCCGTGAAGGGGGTTGTTTTCGCCTGCGGTGAAAGCGGGAAGCTTTATGTCGTGCAGGGATTCAATCCGGCCGCAAAGGTCGTTGTGGTCGGCCCCGGGCCGGCCTGGAAGGTGCTTAGGGTCGTCGGGCTTAAAGGTGACGTACGGCTCAGCGGTTTGGGCTGCTCTGCTGCCGTCGACGAGAAGCACGGCAGGCTTTACTGCACAACGTATCGGGCTGCGCGCCATTACGTTTGGTACTGGGATTTGAAAGATGGGAGTTACCACGGTGTGCTGCCCAATTGCGAAAAGAAGCCGGGGGCACGCAAAATGGGCGAAGCCGGTCCGTTCGAAGGCTCGGTGCTTTACAACCACGGTGAGATTTCATGGGGGCCGGATGACCCTGAGAAACGCTTTCTGTACGTCACCAGGGTGGACGACAACAATCTCTACCGGCTTGATCTTAAGCGCCGGATTATGGCCGTTTTCAGTGTTAAACGCGGGCGATTTGTTGAAAGCGGCAAAGGCGATGGCCAGCCCCTTTACATGTATCCGCCCTATTGGTTGCCGGACGGAAGCTTCGTGGGCATAGTGCCCTGGTACCAGAGGCCGCCTCAGTACAAATTTTTCAAGCGTATAAGATGAAGCAATGATAGGGAGCTTGTGTACTTCCATCCGTCGGATTGTGTTGCTTGCCGCCTGCATTGGGATTTACCCGGCGGTGGATTCCGTTTGGGCTTCCGAGCTTCCGAACGCAAGGGGATTGGACGCCTACCAGCCGGCTGTCTCATTCGGCGGAGGCGTTTATCTTGTGTGCTGGAAGTCTGGTCACTTGGCACCCGGAGACCTGAGGCGGGGCTTGTCCTTTATTGCAGATATCGTCGCCTGCCGCGTTAAGAGCACAGGAAAAGTTCTTGACGCAAGCCCTTTTGTCGTCTGCGGGGCAGGAGATCTTCAGGAGCGCCCCCGCATAGCTTTCGGAGCGGGGCTGTTTTTTGTTGTGTGGCAGGATTTTCGAAACGGAAAAGATTGGGATGTTTATGCTGCGCGCGTTACTCCGGAAGGAAAGGTGCTTGATGGGGAAGGTATCCAGGTAGCGGGCGGCTCTCACAGTCAGGCTCTTCCGGATGTCGCTTGGGACGGCGGAGCCTTTCAGGTGGTATGGCAGGATTTCCGTTCAGGCAACCGGTACCAGATCTACGGAGCCAGGGTTTCTCCCGAAGGTGAAGTGCTTGATCCCGGAGGCCGCCTGCTTGTAAGCGAAGAGGAACCCTACAGCCGGATCAACCCGGTGGTCGCAAGCTCAGGCAACGGAAAGGTTTTGCTTTTCTGGCTTGGGGGCGGGAGGCGGGGCTCGCGCAGTGGCTCTCCGCAAGGAGTTGTAGCGGGCTGCCACCTTCTGAGCGAGGGCCGTGTAACAAACGGACCTACTTTCGTAAACCCGAGTAACGGCCGTAGCGCGCCGGGCGCTTCGACCGGTCACATGACGTTTCCGATAGCAGCTTCAGCCGGGCGTTCAGCTTACCTTGCTGCATGGACAACCAATGTCCCCTACGGAAGAGGAAACGCACCGAACGATGCGCAAGCAGCGCTTTTCAGCCCGGACGGTTGTTTGCAGAAGAAATTCCTTCTGACCGGCGGGAGAGAGAAACGCATAAGAAACCCGGCTGCAGTGTGGGTGGGCGATTCCTTCTGCGTTGTATGGGATTGGTGGAAAGAACGGCGCCCGCGGTCGTGGCCTGTTGAAACGGTCGCTTCGGCTTTTGTAAGTGAAGAAGGAGAGGTTTCGGACCCAAGGCACGTTGCAGGAAGCGAAAAGGCACCCGCCGTAAGGCCTGCCGTTGCCTCGGACGGCAAAGGGCATGTATTGGTGGTTTACGAGCGGCACCCTTCGAGGCCTGAAATCCCCATAAAGATCGGGCTGCGTTTTTTGGGAAGCAGGTAAGCGGTTCGGCGGCTTTCTATTGAGTGCCTGCAAGAAATCGCTTACTTAAGCGGGTGAACGTAATAAACCGGTAGTTGCCGCGTTCCCACAAAACGGCTGCATCACCGTCTTTAAGGACCGTGAGGTCTGAATAAGCCGCGGGTTCTTCTGAAATAAGCAGTTCCCGAGAGAAAGACTTTGCGCCGTCGTAGCTGATTCTGACGACAAGCTTCTTCCGCCCCGGTCCTTTAGGCCCGGTCCAAAGGATCAGATTTCCGGTCTTATCTCCCTTCAGTACGAGCTTCTCTATAGCACAGCAAACAGGCGTCACTTTTTGCCCAGGCCGAGCCTGGGACCAAGTAAATCCGCCGTCAGAGCTTATCGAGACCCACCTGTGAGGGCTTTTGCGCTGTCTGATGTCAATAAGAATATTGCCGTTTGGAAGTTCAACAAGTTGATCTTCGTTCGCTCCTTCGGCTCCCGGTACAAACGAGCTTCGCTTCCAAGTGCGGCCGTGGTCTTCGCTGATCAAGACGAAAGCGTTCCAAGGCGCGTACCGCCACATGGGCACGATCAAGCGGCCCCGGCGGTCCTGGATCGCGCCGCCCGGACCGGGCACACTGATCCTCCAAGCGGAATCGGAAAAATCCCGTGCGACCTTAGTGAGGTCAATGGGCTCGGACCAGGTGGCGCCGTTGTCATCGCTGTAGCGAGCCAGGTTGAGGACATCTTCGGTGCCCGGGCGTGCCGCGTAGGTGCCGCGTCCGGGCTTGCAGCGCAGGTAGAATACCCACACGCGGCCCCGAGTGCGGTCTACACAAGTGGCCGGATTGGCCGAAGACCAAAACTTCCCGGAATGCTCGATGATCGTCATCGGCGACCAGGTCCGGCCTCCGTCGGTACTCCTCTTAAGCACAAGATCGATTTCCTGCCCTTTTCCTCCCGGATCGCTGAGGTTGTATTTACGCGCTTCGGCAAAAGCAAGAATCGTTCCGTCGGGTGCCGTCTCAACAGCGGGGATGCGGTAAGCGCTGTACCCGTCCTGTCCGGAGACAAAGACATCGACGTGCTTAAGGGCTTTCGGTTCGCTGCCGGCAGCAATTTGAAACACGAAGAGAAGGGCGCAAAAGACAAAAAGCCGCATCATAGTGTCCTCCTCAAGCTCTGGCTGTGCCTCTTGGTGGGGGGCAGCAGCCTCAAGGCCTCGCGCGTTTCTCTTTCCGGGAAAGGCCGAATCCTCCCGCGCCCGGCCGGGCACGCGTGGGCTCCTACAGATTACCCTGTAAGTCGGAACTGAAACAAGCACGCCGCCTGCGCTTTAAAAGACTGAACCTTTTGAGATTCCCGTGCGTTCTGGAAAAAAAGCGAGTTTGTCTGGGAACTTTCTTGAGCTTTGTGCGGTGAGAGGAGATGAAAGCCCGGAATAGACTTTCAGTGGTTCTTGTTGTGTTTGCAGTCTTCGGCCGGCCCCTTGTTTCCGGGGAGGAGAAGCCGCGGATTATCAGCGCACCTGTTGATCTGGGCGAGGAGCGGGTCGTCGTACCGGTACCGCATGAAACGAACTGGACGATCCCGGAGAAGCTCCAAGTCCTTGAAGCAAACGAACTTAGGTTCCGCAGGCAGGTCCGCACCGTGCCTGAAGCCCTCAAGGAACTGCCCGGGATCATGGTCCAGAAGACCGCTCACGGCCAGGGCTCTCCGTTCCTGAGGGGCTTTACAGGCTTCCGCACGCTGCTTCTTATTGACGGTATCAGACTTAACAACTCGGTTTTTCGGGACGGCCCGAACCAGTACTGGAATACGGTTGATCCGCTCAGCGTACAGGCTCTTGAAATCGTAAAGGGCCCGGGGGGAGTCATATACGGAAGCGATGCGATAGGTGGTGCCGTCAATGTGGTCACCCGCAGCGCTCCTGCGTATGGGCCGGGCTTCGTCCCTCACATGAAGGCGCTCTACAGGTTTGCAAGTGCGGAGGATTCTCACGTAGGGCGGCTGGAGCTTTCGGCAGGCTGGGATAACAAGGTAGGGCTTTTCGGCGGCTTTTCGATCCGGGACTTCGGGGACCTTGAAGGCGGCCGGGACGTAGGTGTGCAGAGGCGTACCGGGTACGACGAGCTTAACGGTGACACCAAGGCGGAGCTTTTCTTGAATCCGGACAACAAGCTTGTGCTCGCATACCAGCGGGTGGGAATCAACAACGCCTGGCGCACCCACAAGACCGTGTACGGGATTTCCTGGGAAGGTACGACAGTAGGATCGGAGCTCAGGCGGGTCTTGGATCAAGAACGGGAACTTGCCTACGCGCAGCTGCACAGCAGAAACTTGGACTCGTTTGTGGATCGTGTTTCGATCAGCTTGTCGTACGCGCGCCAGGAGGAGGATCGTGATCGGATTCGAAGCGACGGCAGGCGGGATCGACAGGGCTTTGACGTGGGTACCCTGGGTGCCTGGATCAGGGCCGAGAAGGAAACCCCTTACGGCACTCTGAGCTTCGGCTGCGAATATTACGGTGACTGGGTCGACTCCTTTAGGAAGGATTACAAAGCCGACGGCACTCTGAATAAGGTCCGCATTCAAGGACCTGTGGCGGACGACAGCAGGTACGACCTTGTAGGCGCGTACATACAGAATCGATTTGTGATAATCGAAGACAACTTGGAAGCGCTTCTAGGCGGCCGGTACACGTACGCGCATGCGAGGGCCGGTGCCTTTGAGGATCCTGTAAGCGGGAGCAAACAGTCCCTGAGCGACGACTGGCAGGATTTGGTCGGGGCCGGCCAACTTTTCTGGTGGATCGACGGGGAGAAGCACTTCCTGGGAATGTTAGGCGTTTCCCAAGGCTTCAGAACTCCGAATCTTTCGGACCTCACGAGGCTTGATACAGCGCGCTCCAATGAAATTGAAACCCCGAGTCCCGGCTTGGATCCCGAGCATTACGTTTCTTTTGAGGCCTCTTTGCAAACACAGTATCGCAAATGGCGGGCTAAGGGGACCTATTTCTATTACATAATCCAAGACATGATCGTGAGAACACCCACAGGAAGAACTATCGAGGGGGACAGAGAGGTCACAAAGAAGAACGCGGGGGACGGTTTTCTACACGGCGTTGAGCTTGAAGGCAGTTGGAACTTCTACCGCGACTTCAGTTTCTTCGGCAACTTCACGTGGCTGGAAGGTGAGGTGGAGACCTATCCCACCTCCGACCCTGTGAAAAAATCGGAACCTTTGAGCCGGCTTATGCCTGCAACGGCAAACCTCGGCCTTAGGTGGGAGCCCAGGGAAAAGGGCTTCTGGGTCGAGGGGCTTGTTACGATCGCAGGGCGGCAGGACCGATTATCCACGCGGGACAAAGGTGATACCCAGCGCATCCCGCCCGGCGGGACTCCGGGCTACACCGTGCTTACAATCCGCGCGGGCTGGCAGGTCACAGAGCACGTTACGCTTTCTCTTGCCGTTGAAAACGTCACGAACGAGGACTACCGGATTCACGGCTCGGGCCTCAACGAGCCTGGGACGAACGCTGTTCTCACTGTGGCTGTTGATCTTTAGTGCCTCATCCAATAACTACCTTCCGGTTTTGGCTTTTCGCCAAAACCGGACGCGGGGCCTCATCCGCTCCCGTATTTATTGGATGAGGCACTTATGGGGCCCTATAGGCTGCCGGGGCGAATTGTAGGAACGGGAAAGTGATTTCTGCATGAGGCACTATATGA
>CAZGYL010000008.1:0-22708 GCA_964529985.1 uncultured Planctomycetia bacterium
CAGAGCCGAACGCACCGAGCTTCTTGCAGCCTACGCGCTGCTTGCAGTGGGAAAGCCCCTCCCGGTGAAGCTTCTTGCCCGTGCAGTGGGAGCTGCACCGGGTGAGCTTAAGAAACGTGCCGGGGAAGGGCGGCTCTTTAAGACTCGAAACGGCGCTTTATCACTGAGGTGGTGGCCTGCAGCCGGCGGGCTGCCTCAATTGGCTGAGAAGGATTACTCCAAGCTTCTTGCGCGCCTGGCGGAAGAGGTCCACAGGGCGGGCCACATTCAGGACGCGGCCCGCCTTTATGCCCTGGCAGGCCGCAGCGAAGCGGTTTCAGTGGGCATAGAGTATGCAAGAGTAGCGCGCCGGCGGTTGGCTTGGGACGGTGCGCTAAAGCTGCTTGAAGAAATAAGGCGCTGCCTGCATTCGAACGATCCCGAGCTCCTGCGACTCGCCTCGGAGCTTCACGAACTAGCAGGCAACGTACAAGCGGCCCTCGATCTTCTTGCTCACGCGGCGCTGCCGCCCGAAGGTAAGGCCCGCAGGAGCCGGGCACTTGCACGCCTTAAAGCTAAGGGAGGAGAGCGCGAAGAAGCCTTCACGCTTTTTGCACAAGCGCGCCGCGCGGCGCGAAACAACAAGGAGGAGGAACTTTCTCTTGAAATTTCTCTTGACATAGCCGCTCTTCACCTTGAGGCCGGTGAACTTGAAAGAACAGAAAGGCTCCTTACAAGCGCGCTTAACGGGCTGCGGGAAGAACGTGAGGCGAAGGGCCGCGTGCTGGAGCTTCTCGGCCGCACCGCTATGGCACGGAAGAATTTCGGCCAAGCGGTTACATGGTTCCAAAAGGCGGCCGAACATTTCGAAAAGACGGGGTCCCTTCACGCTTTCATGCGCCAACTCATTTACGCGGGAACGGCTTCCGTAATGCGCGGCGACTTCGGAAAGGCGCTCACGCTTTTCCGGCATGCGCTTGCGCTTGCACATGAAAACCGCGATCCCCTGGGCGAAGCGCTCGCGCACCATAAACTCGGCGTAACGTTTTACAGGAGGGGTGAAACCGAATCGGCGCTGCAGCACCTCAAGGAGGCGCGCGATCTGTGGGAAGAGCTCGGTGAAGAACGCGATCTGGCGGACTCGCTCAACAACCTCGGGCTTGCTTACCGAAGCGCAGGGAATCTCGAGGAAGCGGTAAAGCATTTCAAGAAGAGCTTGGATATCCTTTCAGCCCTTGGTGACGCCGAGGGACAAGCGGCTGTTTTGAACAATCTGGCTTCCGTTTTGGATGCTCACGGCCGCTACCGTGAAGCTCTCACCCAAAGTTTCCGAGCGCTGGAACTCCGCAAACGGCAGCAGGACCGTTTCAGCATCGGCTACTCGTACTTCAGAATCGGGGACATCTACCGGCAGATGGGCGAGCTCGACCACGCTCTTTCTTTCGCCCGCAAGAGTCTGAGCCTGCGCGAGGAGGTATCGGACAAGCTGGGGCTTGCACATACTCTTCACCTTGTAGGCGAAATCCACCTGCTTCAGGGCCGTTACGGCGAAAGCCTGCGGAGGCTCCGCCAGGGCCTCATACAGTTTCAGGCGCTTGGTGACAAAATCGGAAAGCTGCCCCTGCTCATAACCCTTTCGCGGCTTTACGTCGAGCTCGGCTCTTACGCCGGAGCGGTTGAATTTCTGGACCAAAGCGAACAGATCGCCGAGGAAAGCGGCCTGCGCGCCTATAAGGCCGCCGCCAGATTGGTCCGCGCCCTTGTGAAAGAAGCGGAGGAGGACCTCTACGGCGCTGAAACCCTGCTGCGCGAGACCGAGCGCCTGCTTCAAGGCGAACCTGCGCGCAAGAACCTCGCCGAAACGCTGCTTCACCGCGCGCGCATACTCTTCGCGCTGGGCAATCGGGCAAAAGGGCTCGAAACTCTGGAGCGCTCGTACGCCCTGATAAGCGACATAGGAAGCAGGGATCTCCTTCCCCTGTACTTCCTGTTGCGCTCGGAGGCGGAACTCCTGGCGCAAAGTCCGACTCTGGAAACCGCAGACAGGCTGGTGGCAAGGGCACTGAGTGAAGCTCAAGAACTTTCGTTGCTGCCTCTCCTTGCATGGATACACCTTCAAGCTGCAGTGCTCTCAAGGCGCCGCGGCGCCGAGCAAGGCCGCAGGGAGCATATAGCGCGCGCTGAAGAAATAGTATGGCAACTTCAGGAAGACCTGCCTTCGAGGCTGCGCCACACCTTCACCCGGAGCCGCCTGGCCCAAAGGATCAGAAAGGAACGTGAGACGCTCGCTGAGGCTGAAGGCCGGGAAGCGGTTGCCCTGAAACCCGCTTACGACGCTGAGATCGCAGCGATCAGGCAACGGAACCGCGATCTGGAGAGGCTGCAGGAGATAACCCGGGCCATCAACAGTGAACTTGTCCTGGACAAGGTGCTTGTGAGGATCATCGATGCCGCGCTGGAACTCTCCAACGCCGAACGCGGTTTTCTGATCATAGGCGGCGGGGAGAAACAGACGTTCCGTGTGGCCAGAAACCTCATGGGCGAAGATCTGCCGGATCCCGCCGGTGAAATAAGCAGCTCGATCGCCCGTGAGGTTTTCGGCTCAGGGCGCCCCCTTGTTACAAACGACGCGGTGGGTGATGTGCGGCTGGCGAAGTTCAAGAGCGTGCGCGACCTGAAACTCATGTCCATAGCGGCACTGCCGCTTCGCGTGAAGGATCGCACGATCGGGGTTCTTTATCTTGACAACCGCACGGTTAAGAACGCTTTCCGCGACGACGATCTTTCCCTGCTCAAGACCTTATGTGACCAGGCGGCTATTGCGATCGAGAACGCAAGACTGATAGAGGAAAACAAGAAAAAGCAAAAAGAACTCGAACGCTCGAACTTCAGGATCGCCTCTCTGAACAAACGCCTCACCGAACAGCTGCGGGAAAAAACCCAAGCACTCCAGCAGGCGCAGCATCTTTTGGGAGACCGGTTCCGTTTCGGCAACATAATAGGCAAGAGCAAAGCAATGCAGGAGGTTTTTCATATAATGGAGCGGGTTGCGCCTACCGATCTACCCGTTCTGATCGAAGGGGAAAGCGGAACCGGAAAAGAGCTTATCGCCAATGCGATTCATTTCAACTCCAACCGCCGGAACCGTCCCATCATATCCGAGAACTGCGGTGCTATAACCTCAACCCTTCTTGAGAGCGAGCTATTCGGGCACGTCAAAGGCGCCTTCACCGGAGCCATCAGAGAAAAGAAAGGACTTTTTGAGCTTGCCCACCGCGGAACCCTTTTCCTGGACGAAGTGGGCGACATGGATTTGGACATGCAGAAAAAACTCCTGCGCGTCCTTGAAGAAGGGGAGATCCGGCGCGTGGGAGGCAAGGATGTGATCAAGGTCGACGTACGACTCATAACGGCCACAAACCGCAACCTGCGCGAGCTCGTCCAACAGGGGCGGTTTCGAGAAGATCTTTTTTGGCGCTTGAATGTGATCCGGATCAGAATACCTCCGCTTCGCGAGCGCAAGGAGGATATCCCTCTGCTTGCGGAGTACTTCCTGGAAAAAATAGCCCGGGAGAGGGGGGGAGAAAGGAAGCGGCTCAGTCCGGGCGCCCTGCGCAAGATGCTCGCCTACAGCTGGCCGGGGAACGTCAGGGAGCTGCAGCACTTTCTTGAGAGAGCGCACCTCCTTGCCCGCGGGCCTGTAATCGAGGAAGACGAGGTTATTCTGGAGGGCGTAGGGGCTGAAGCCGAGCCCCTTACCCCCCTGGATTTGGCGGTAAGACCCTTCAGAGAGGCAAAAGACGAGTTCGTCAGGTGGTACCTGCAGCACGCCCTTGAGGAACACGGCGGGGTTGTCTCGCGCGCCGCCCGTTCATGCGGCATGAGCCGGGAGACGTTTCACAGGCTCATGCGCAAGTACGGCCTGGCCCACAGGGGCCGATAGCCGCTCGGCGGGAAGGTTCTTGGAGCGGGCACGCCGAAAGCGTAAAATGGCTAGGAGAGGGTTTCGGTAATATGTGTACAGGTTTTGTGCGTGTACTGAGGACCGCCTCGTACCTGGGGTGGTTGCTTCTGCCGCTTTTGGGCGGGAGCGTCCTCGGTGCACCTGCAGGGGATCAACAGATCGGATTCAGGCTGCGCGCTGTAAACGGCCGCGAAGTCCTTTATCCTCAAGTAAGCCCCACAGACGGAGATATCCTCGACAGAGGCCTGCATGCCAAGGTCGTTACCTTCACATTCGAAGCAAGAGCAGGGGATTGGGTTGAATGCCGCGATCAGGCCGGGCGCTTGCTTGCAACCGCAATGCAGAGCTCCTGCACCGATCCCGAAGACAGGCCGCTGGTGTGCTTCTCGCTGGAGATTGATACGCGCAAACTGCCCAACGGCCCGAACCGCCTGAGTTTCACCCTCTACCGGCTGCCCGGCCTTGACCCTGAGGTCAAGGAAGCCTTGGCCGAGCAGGTTGTCCTGATCCACGTTTTGAACCACCGCTTGGAGGTGGAAAAGCTGGCCCCGGATTCCGTTGTTGTGCGCCTGCGTGCGGGAACGACGCTGCCCGAGAAGGTGCGCAATTGGCGCTTCATGCTTTTTGCGGCGGCGCTGCGGGCTCCAGGCGGTGAGGTAGAGCTTCCTGTACCCGGACGGGAAGAAGGAATCGAGGCCCAGGTGCCGATCGGGGGAACGCTCGGCGCTTTCCGCCTTTTCCCGGCTGAACCCGGTGAAAGCGGCGTGTGGCCGGAAAAAGAGCTCGACGTGAGATTACTTGTAGACCGCCGGCTTCTTTCGCGTATCGCCCGCCAAAACCGGTCCACAGCGGCATACCTGGTGGCCGCAGTCTACGACGGAATTGCTTGGCACTGGAGCTCAGTGGCTGTGGTTCCGGCCGGGTTGACCGCTCCAGCCAAGGCCGCGCAGGCCCGCTGATCGGCTGACCTGTCAACAAACCGCACACCTCCGGGTATGTGACACTTCTGCCACAGAATTCTGCTTTTCGTGACTTTTAGGTCACGCTTTTTTCGCAAGCTCTTATCCCACAACGACTCCCGCATTCTCTTAATTCTGCCTCCCATTAAGAGATAGGCGGGTTTAATGAACCGTAATCTTTACCGGCCCGAATTTTGCGACGGGTCCAAGTGAGTTGGTGTTGGCACCGTTGCGAAAAGGAGGCTTCTAAGTGGACGCGCTTACTGCTACCCAACAGCGGCTGCTTCGTCTTCTTCGGGGTCGGAAGTCGGTCACATACGACGATCTGGTGGCCCTTGCGCCCGAGGTGGCTGAATGCGAGGAATTCGACGAGGTCCTCGCATTCCTGGAGCGCCACGGGATCGAGATCACGGACGAGCCCCTGGTGGAGGCCGAAGCCGAAACGCTTGAGGAGGGGGAAGGCGAGGCGGAGCTGGAACTGGACGACGGCGCCAGGGCGGAGCTTGAACGCCGCAAACTGGACGATCCGATCCGCATGTATTTCTCCCAGATGGCCACGATTCCGCTTCTAAGCAGGGAGGAGGAGGTCCACCTTGCAAGGGAAATAGAGGAATCGCGCAGCAAGCTTCGCGAACTGGTATATACATGCCGCCTGGGGATTGTAAGGGCGATTGAGATCCTGGAGCTTATCAGGGAAAAGGAAGTTCTTATTGAAAAAGCCCTTGATATCGACTTGAACCGCAAGGGGGAACGCTACCGTTTCCAGGAAGAACTGAAGCGGAACATCAGGCTTCTGAAACGAAACGTCACAAGGACGCACACCGATCTCCAGGCTCTCAGTCGATTGAAAAAGGGAAGCCGTGAACGGAAACTCACAGCAGAGAGAATAGAACGCCGGCTCCGCCGCACTCATAAACTGCTCTTGCGGCACGAGATCAAATCCACGTATCTCTGCAAGTGGGCCCGCGAGATAATCCAGCTAGCCCACGATCTGCGTAAGGAGTTCGGCAAAGGCCCTGTCGCATGCAGAAACATAACTCAGGATCTGCGCTTCAAGGAAGCCTCCTTCGAATCCTTCCCGCGCTTTGAAAAGAGAGCGGAGGCCATTGCAAAGGAACTTGAAAGGTACAACCGCGCAAAAAACAGGCTTTCTTCGGGCAATCTGCGGCTTGTTGTAAGCGTGGCCAAACGCTATCGAAAGCGGGGGCTGCCCTTCTTGGACCTGATCCAGGAAGGGAACACGGGGCTTATGCGCGCCTGCGAGAAATTTCAGTACAAAAAGGGATACAAGTTCAGCACCTATGCAACCTGGTGGATCCGCCAGGCGATAAGCAGGGCTATAGCCGAGAAGGCGCGAATGGTCCGCCTGCCCGTTTATATCGCCGAAACCATGGGCAAGTTGGGCAGCGTGGCCCGCGAAGTCGCTTATGAAACAGGCAACACGCCGACCCTCAAGGATGTGGCCGCAAAGCTGGGGCTTGCAGAGGAAGACGTGCGCAAAATGATCAAACTCTCAAAAGCCCCAATCTCGCTTTCAAGCCCTCTCGGAGATGAAGACGACGGAACGTTCGGAGAGTTCCTTGAGGACAAGCGTTCCCCTCACCCTATTGAGCGGGTGAACCGGGAAATGCTCCAGCAACGAGTCGAAAGCGTGCTTCGCACCCTGAGCCTCAGGGAACGCGAAGTGATAAAGCTCCGCTACGGGATCGGCCGCGACACGGGATTCACACTTGAAGAACTCGGTAAGCGGTTCAAAGTAACCCGCGAGCGGATCAGGCAGATCGAAATAAGAGCGCTGCGTAAGTTGAAACACCCGACCCGCAGCCGCTACTTGGAAGGTTTTTTGGAGTGAAAACGACGGATCGGTTTTTCAGGTGGAGGAAACCGAATAACGAAAACAAGACAACCCAACCCGTTTCAGAAACGCCTCAACCTCTAAAACGTAACACAACGCCTCAGTTTCCGCATAATCCCACATTATCTAAACCGTTCGCGCGGCTGGGGCACTGAAGGGCCGGGCGGACCAACCGCCTCACCGGAGCCCGGCCGAGCCCCAGCCGCGCGAATCCTGCCTTCGATCGGCCGAAATGCGTGCTATCCGTCCTTAAGGCGCAAGCCCAGCGGAAGCGAATCTCCAAAGACCTTCTTTTCCCAAGCTGCGGTAAGCGGCTTGACCTGGAAGAGGCTTTCAACCAAAGTTTTGCCCTGAGGAAGTCTCTCCACTCTTGCTGCGACTTCCTCGCGGATTTCCTCAGAGACGTCCCTTGCCCTGTCCCCGGTGTATCGCGCCATATGAAGCAGCGCGTACTCAGCGCGGAAATCCTTCGGCCATTTGAGAAGCAATACCCTCCTCAGCCACTTTTCAACCGTCTGAGGCTTCAAAACCGCGTCAACGGGACCGTACAGAGGCTCCCTCGCTCCCAGCCTGGCAAGAGCGAAAACATCGCGCGGCAACGCTCGGCCTCCTTCAAGCTGAAGCAGCAAAGCGTTTCCCAACTCTTCCTTGCGCTTGCGGCCCAGGAGCTCAAGTGCCGCCGCAGCCGCCCACATCTCGCTCATCTCCTGCCTGCTGTCCACCCCGCCCTTGCCGCGCACCAGCACAGGTGCAAGTCGGCCGTAGACCTCAAGTTGTTTCTCTTCGTCCAAACCTCCTGCGATACGCCGCCAAAGGATCCACCACTGAACCCTGTTCTCGGTTTTGTCAGGGAAAACAGGGCCTTGAGAGAAAAAACGCCACAGCCGGCCTACCCGCCACGGGTCAAGCGGATCCCCGAACCCGGGCCTTAAGAAGAACCCTGCTGCATGCAACCAGCGCGCTTCGTGCTCGGAAGAAATCCTGCGACTTTCAGCAAGCGACCAAAGCGCGTCCCAAAGTCCTCGAAGAAGACTCGTGGGCCAAGCCTCTCTTTCCATATCGCAGGCCCGCTGGAGCGCTTTCATAAACGGCGCGGGATCACGCGGGTTTGCCGGACTGAAATACTCCCTTACAACCTTGGCGCCTGCTTCTATCAACTCAACAGGTACTGTTTCCCCGGGCTCGCGTTCGGCTGGAGGGCCTTCTTCGTCGTCAAGCGCGAATTCAAGACGCCACCTGTGGTCGCTGTGCTTCGCCCGGCACCATACCTCAAGCGTGCCGATCTCAGTAAGCTCAACCCGCACTTGAACCGGAACGTCGACCTGCGCTCCCTTTTTCCCGTAACGCAAGAGCGTCCGCAGGGGCGGCAGGGCTTCGAGATCCGCCGGGTCCACGAATTGCCCGGGCACATCGTCACGCGAACTTGAGCTGTAAAGCTTGAAAGCAACAGGATTATTAGCCTTTACAGTGAAATCTTCGGTGGCCGTGAAACTCCCCTGACCCTCTTCGGCCGCGCCCCTCGGCACCACGCACAGCGCGCGCTCGCCCTCCTCGGTTTCAACACCCAAGTAGTAGTTGCGGGGACTTCCTGCAAGGATCCGCAGGCCCTGCCCCACCCGGGTGCGGCCGAAGTACGCCGCACCATAGGCCACAGCCAGGAAAAGCCTTGGATTGGGAAGCCTTTTCGGCTCCCTGCCGGACCACGAGGCAAGAACTCTGCAGACCGCATCCTGCAGAAAGGGCGGTGTCATGACACCGCCGTTGAAAAGTACAGCTTGAGGCCACCGGCCCGAAGCTGTATGCCTGCGCAGAAACGCTGCAAGGTGTCGCGTCACCGCCTCATCGCGCGCGTATGGAAGTCCAAACTCCGCAACCTCCTCGGGTGAAAGGCTCTCAGGTTCGGCGTCATAGGAAACCTCGGGGAAAAAGCGCTCAAGTATCAGGTTTCGTACTTCCTCCCTGCTCAAAGAGGTTGTTGCGGTACCACCGACTATCTTTCGGCCCCGCCCGTGCACGGTGACCGTGACTTGGTCGGGGCCGTCTTCTGCAAGAAGTTTCTCCTTGGCGCTTCGTACCTGAGCCAAGAGTGCGTTGAAGGAGGCGAGATCAAGCGAGCCTCTTCCCAATCTTTGCTCGCAGAGCCGGGCCAGGGCGATATCCATGTTGTCACCGCCCAAAAGTATGTGGTCGCCGACGGCCTTTCTTGTAAAAACAGGCCCGAGTCTCCCCTCCGAAACCTCTATCAAGCTGAAATCGGTGGTTCCCCCTCCAATATCGCACACAAGAACCGTATCGCCGACCGACACGTACTGGCGCCAACTTTCCTGGTGGGCTGCAAGAAAGGTGTAAAAAGCGGCTTGTGGTTCCTCAAGAAGTACAACCCTTTCAAGACCTGCGATTTTGGCTGCTGCAAGTGTCAGGTGGCGCGCCACCTCGTCAAAGGAAGCAGGGACCGTGACGATCACGTCATGCTGCGCGAGATCCCCACCGCGCGTGTGTTTCCACGCTTCCCGAATATGAGCCAGATAAGCGGCCTGCACCGCAACGGGAGAACGCTTCGGCACCCCCTCGGGAGCGCCCCACGGAAGAATCGGCTGCGTGCGCCTGACCCGGCCGTGGCAAAGCCACGACTTGGCCGAAGCTATCAACCTGCCGGGAGCTCTGGCACCGAGCTTGCGCGCAAGCTCACCCACTACAAAATCCCTGCCCTTCGCCCACGGCAGATCGAGGCTGCCCGGGGGCACCTCGTGACCGGCGGCCAGGTAAAGAAACGAAGGGAGCAGCTCCAGCTCAGCCGTGACCGAAGGCTCAACCAATTGGAGTACGGGAAAGATTGCGATAGGCAGATCGCTCTTTTCGGTATCCACCCAAGCGCAAGCGCAGTTCGTAGTTCCAAGATCAATACCGACTATACAGCGCCTGCGCCCTGTCCGATCAACTTCGGCGCCGTTCACCCTAAGGGACCTCCACCTCCGCGGGTCCTATTACGTGCGGATCCCGGCCGACGGCTCTTTCCTCCAGCTTAAGCGAGACGACCCGCCAGCCCGGGTGCCTGAGAATTCCTGTAAAAGGCGGTTTCGCACCTACGTTTCCTTCAAGCTTTACAGCAAGCGGATCCATACCTTCTTCAATCCGCACGCGCTGCCCTTCCTTGCCCTCAAGAACCGGCGCCAGCTCAACGACTTCAAGGAGGGCCTTCCTGCAGTTTTCATGGATCGTTCGCGCCGCGCTCCCCACCTGAGCGTCGTCGTAGCCGCTCAGGTCTTCCATGAGAAAATCCACCAGCCGTCCCTCCTCCTGAAGGACTGCAAGAATGCGAAGTGCGCCTTCCCTGCGGAGTTCCTCCTGCTTCCGCTTGCCTTCAATAAGCTCAAGAACCTGTTTGCGCAGATCCTCAGAGCGCAGGCAACGCCGGAAAATGCGCCATGATTCAGACCAAGCACCCACCTTGTACTCCTCCGTTTTTCTCTCCACAAAGCGGCCTTCAAGCCGCCTTAAAGGTCCTGCATCAAACGCGGGGGAATCCTTATCCCCCGCAGCATATCCTGAAAGCCCTCGCGCTCCCGAATGAGTTGGTGTTCACCGCCGTTTACAAGTACCTCAGCCGGCCTCAGCCTGCCGTTATACCGGTAGCTCATTGCGAAACCGTAAGCACCGGCATTCTCAACCACGACGAGATCCCCCTCGGATATATCCGCGGGGAAGTCCCGCTCCTTTATCCAGAAATCGGTATTTTCGCAGATCTGCCCGCACAGCCCGGCTTTGGCACGCGGGCGGCCGTCCTCTTTGCCGTCCACGTAAACGTGGTGGTAAGCGCCGTAGAGGGCAGGCCTTGCAAGCACGTTCATGCCGATATCGGTACCGATTATCCTGCGGTACCCTTCTTTGATCGCATGGACCCGGCCTATGATATAGCCCGCGTCGCCTACAACCGCCCGGGCCGGTTCCATGATAAGTTGAGGCGGCGGAAGGTCGTATTCTTCAAGCTTCGCCTTGAAGGCGGCGATGGTCTTTTCAGCGGTCAACTCCAGGTCAAGAGCTTTTTCCCCCGGTTTATAAGGAATCCCGAGACCCCCGCCTATATCAACGAACTCAAAGGCGATCCCCAACTCCTTGCCCACTTTACCGACGATATCCATGAGCAGCCCGACGACAAAGGGGAAGTAGTCTTCATCGGTCACGCAGCTTCCCGGCATCATGTGAACGCCGAACCGCTTGATTCCCGCCTCCTGCGCGGCGCGATAGGCTTCCAGCACTTTATCAGGGTGCAGGCCGAATTTTGCATCAGGTCCTGCATTGGTTACGTAGTGGCCCACGTTGCTCCTGCCGTAACCCGGATTGACACGGAAGCTCAGTATCGAAGGCTTTCCATACCGGATGAGCCGCGGGAAAAGGGAGAGGTCATCAAGGTTGAAGATAACACCGCTTTGGAGACCGAAGGTTATATCTTCATCCGGGAGGTAGTTGCCGCTGAAGATCACATCTTCGCCGCCCAGCCCCAACTCCCGGGCGAGGAGGATTTCGTTGGTGCTTGCAGCATCGATACCGGCGCCTTCCTGGCGCAGGATATGGGCGACGGCAAGGTTGTCGTTCCCCTTGATTGCATAAAAAAGCCGGAAGTTCTCATACCTTGACTTAAAAGCGCGCAGAATGCGGCGGTAGTTCTCTCGAATCCGCTGCTCGTCATACACGTAGACCGGAGTTCCGTAGCACGCGGCAAGTTCTCGAACAGGAACCTTCCCGATGAAAATGGAACCGTCTTTGATCTTCATGTTCAGGTTTCAGAGCCTCGCTTCCGCCTCAATCAGCCCACCGAAGCAGCAGGGACGCCCTTATGCACAGTGAGCGATCTGCAATAGACGAAACTCCGATTGTACGGCCCCAAACGCCGCTGGAGCAACAGAACCAAAGTCCCGGAGGGTTTTTACGTACCCCCGCTCTGCCCGCGCAAGGCCCGGACCTCCTCCCTGAGCGAGGCCACCTCCTTCTCCAAAGCCTCGAGGCGGGCTGTAAGCTCGGCCAAGGCGCCCGAAGGTGCCGCCGCCTCCTCCCGGGTTGCGGGAACCGGCACCTGCCCTTCTTTGTAGAGAGTGTGGCGATAGCGGATACCGCGCAGCCCGGGCTGCTTCTCCATGGTCACAACAAGAGGCTCCCCGCGCTCCACCAGGCTTCGTACGGTCTCCTGCAACTCCTCAAGTCCCGAGAAGGGCCTGAGCCGCGCTGCGTGGGCCCGAAGCTGTCCCTCGGTCTGCGGGCCGCGAAGCAGAAGCTCAGCCAAAACGGCAAGTTGCTTTTCAGAGAGCCCCCAGCGCTCGGAAGCACGGTGTTCCCAGCGCTCGGTGCGCCCGGTTTCACGAATCACAACCGAAGTCAAGCCCTTTGATCTCAGGCTCTCAAGGGCCTCGACCACTTCCCCTTCCTCAAGCTCCATGACGGGGTGGCGGTTGCTGCGCTGGTTGCACCCCACCCGCACCGCGTTGAGGGTCAATGGATAACTGGCCGGCTGGGAAAGGGCTTTTTCGATAAGAACTCCCAAAACCCGCTGTTCGACGCCGCTTAACTGCATACCCGCACCTCCACGACTCCCGGGTCTCACCGCAGCTTCCGCCCCGCGCCCCGGAGCACCCGATCGACCCCCGCTAAAACGGCGCGCTGGTGCTGCGGCGCAGGTAAATCAAATCAACCGCCGCGCGGTCCGGCAACCCCAAAAGGTACAAAACCGTGTCCGCTACATCTTCCGGCTTAAGCAACCGGCTGCGATCAAGATCCGGCCGCGCCCTTGTAACAAGCTCGGTATCCACCCCGCCCGGGCACACGGCCGACACCTTTATCCCAAGAGGCTGAAGCTCAGCCGCAAGCACCTTGGTAAGCCCCACCACCCCGTGTTTGCTCGCCGTATAGGCGCCTTGATTGACGTAGCCTTTCAATCCCACGACGCTTGAGATGTTGATGATATGTCCCCTGCCGGCGGGTTTCATGCGGAGGATCGCCTCGCGGCTGCAGAGGAAAACGCTGCGCAGGTTCACCGCCATGACCCGCTCCCAATCGTCAAGAGAAAATTCTTCGAGCGGCCCGAAAAGTCCGATCCCCGCGTTGTTCACAAGGATATCCAACCTTCCTCCGAAGTTGTCGTCAAGAAGGCTGAAAGCCCGAAGCACTTCATCCCGCTCGGAGACGTCGGCGGGCGCAGGAAGCGCGTTTCCCCCTGCCTCATCGATCTCTTTACAAAGCTCTCCCAGCTGCTACTTATTCCGCGCAACCGCGACAACCGAGGCTCCGCACTTCGCAAGGGCCCATGCAATGCTTCTGCCAATCCCGCGGCTTGCCCCCGTGACCATCGCAACCTTATCGCGCAGGTCGGGCCGGATCCAAAGGTCGCGCTCCCGGCTCACCGTTCCCTCCTTTAAAGCACAAACCGACGCAGGTCCTCGTTCTGCATGATACCGCTCAGTTTCTCCCGCACGTAGGCGGCGTCGATGTGAAGTTCCCGGCGGTCCGTCTCCGGTGCCTCGTAAAGCGGCTCTTCAAGAAGTTTTTCGAATATTGTGTAAAGGCGCCTGGCCCCGATATTCTCGCTTGAGCGGTTGAGCTCGGCGGCCATCTCGGCAAGCACTTCGATCGCGTCCTTTGAAAAGGTCAAGCGCACCCCTTCGGTTTCAAGAAGTGCGGTGTACTGCTTCACAAGGGAGTTGCGGGGCTCGGTCATAATCCGTGCCAGCTCTTCCTTTCCAAGCGGCTGGAGTTCCACTCGAAGCGGAAACCTTCCCTGAAGCTCGGGGATCAGGTCGCTTACCTTGGTGGTGTGAAAAGCTCCGGCGGCTATAAAAAGGATGTGGTCCGTCTTAACAAGCCCGTATCGGGTTGTGACCGTTGAGCCTTCAACAATCGGGAGCAGATCACGCTGCACGCCTTCGCGCGATACATCAGGGCCGTGCTCGTAGCGTGGACCTGCGATTTTGTCGATCTCGTCTATAAAGATGATCCCCGATTCCTGTACCGCGCGGAGCGCTTCCTGGACCACGCGATCCTGATCGATGAGTTTGTCCGCCTCTTCCGCTATCAGCACCTCGCGGGCTTGTGATACGGTCATGCGCTTTGTAACACGCCGTTTCGGTGCAATTCGATCGAGCACTTGCTGAAAATCTATCCCTACATGCTCCATGCCGGCCGGGGTGAAAAGTTCCATGAAGGATTGAGCCTTCTGCTCGACCGGAACCTCCACCTCCTCGCGCTCAAGCGTGCCGAGCTCAAGGGCCCGGAGCATCTGAGCTTTCGTACGGCCGTCCACCGCGAGAACCTCGGCGAGGCGCTCGTGGGCCCGTTTCCGGGCTTCCTTCTCAACGTAGCGGCGCATCTCACCACGCTTCATGTTCACCGCTACGTCCACAAGGTCGCGAACCATGCTTTCAACGTCCCGGCCGTGGTAGCCGACCTCGGTGTACTTGGAGGCTTCAACCTTAAGAAACGGAGCCTGGACGAGTTGCGCCAGCCGCCTTGCGATCTCGGTTTTGCCCACGCCGGTGGGGCCTATCATGATAATGTTTTTGGGCAACACGTCTTCCCGGATATCCGGGGAAAGCTGCTGGCGGCGCCAGCGGTTCCGCACCGCAATGGCGACAGCCCGCTTGGCCGCTTCTTGGCCCACAATGTACTTGTTGAGTTCTTCAACTATCCGTTTCGGTGTGAGCGATCTCACCTCTTCTCCACCTCCGGGTTTATCTCCTGCACCGTGATTTCACTGTTGGTGTAAACGCAGATCTCAGCAGCTATTTTCAGACTTTCCGTGACAATACGGCGTGCCGGCATATCGGTGTGCCGCAGAAGAGCTCGAGCAGCCGCAGTTGCGTAAGCCCCGCCCGAGCCGATTCCTATTATCCCGTCCTCAGGCTCTATCACATCTCCCGTTCCGGAAACAAGCAGTGTAAGGTGCGCGTCCGCAACCGCCAGTACAGACTCCAAACGTCTCAGAACCCTGTCGGTTCGCCACTGCTTGGCAAGCTCGGTGGCGGCCCTCAGCGTGTTGCCCCCGTATTTCTTGAGAAAATCCTCAAATCTCTCCACCAAGCTGAGGGCATCGGCGGTACTGCCAGCGAACCCGACAAGCACGCGGCCTTCATCAAGCGTGCGGAGCTTGACCGCGTTGCTCTTAAGAATTGTCTCGCCCATTGTGACCTGGCCGTCGGCGCCCATTGCCACCGAAGCGCCGCGCCTCACCGTGAGGACCGTGGTTCCGTGCAGTGCCTTTTGCCCGGCCCGCTCCATGGTGCTTCCGCCTCCCCGTGGGTTCGTCCGACTTTTGCCGCTCGGCTCGCCTGGGCGTGAGATCCGCCTCAGCACACAACGCGTTCAGCAAGGTAGTTTCAGTAAAGTGCCTTTCAGCAAGGTATGATACTATCGGCAGGGCCGCTCCGACGCCACCTTAGGCCGGGCGGAGCCTCAGTTGCCCCGGCCTGAAGCCGCATGTAATATAGCGGTTTCCCCTGAGCCGGCGACCTTGAGGAGAGGGAAAAGTGACTGAGGCACCAAAAGACCGCCCCGCTGCCGGTGCTCCGGATCGCACTGAGCATGCCCGGCGCATCGAGAAGTTGAAGAAGCTCCAGGAACTGGGGGTCCTGCCGTACAAGGACCGCTTTGAACGGACTCACACGCTGGCAGAGGCAGCCGCTTTAGAGCCCCCTGTTGAGAACCTGTCCCTTGCCGGCCGGCTCATGCTTCGCCGCAAGTTCGGGAAGCTGACCTTCGGTCACATCCAGGACGCCTCGGGCCGGCTGCAGATAGCTCTCCAGCGGGACGAGGTTGCAACCGAAGGCCTCCAAGGCAAGCCGGCCTACGACCTTTTTCAGAAACTGGTTGATATAGGCGACTTTCTGGGGTTTCAGGGCGATCTGATGCGCACCAAGACCGGGGAGATCACCCTGTCGGTGAACCGGTTTGTCTTGCTGAGCAAGGCGCTTCGCCCTCTGCCTGAGAAATTCCACGGCCTGCGGGACCTTGAGGCCTGCTACAGGCAGCGCTACCTCGATCTGCTCATGAATGAGGAAACCCGCAAGCGATTTGAACTCCGCAGGCGGGTGGTCCGCGCTTTCCGCGAGATCCTCGAAGAAAACGGTTTTGTCGAGGTCGATACCCCGATCCTCGTTCCGACACCCTCAGGAGCCCTTGCCACGCCCTTTGTCACGCACCACCGCGCTCTCGATATACCGCTTTACCTGAGAATCGCTCCTGAGACCTACCTCAAGCGCTTGCTTGTAGGAGGCTACGAGCGGGTTTACGAAATGGCCCGCAGCTTCCGCAACGAGGGCATGGACCCCTCGCACCTGCAGGAGTTCACGCTGCTTGAGTACTACTGCGCCTACTGGAATTACGAAGACAACATGCGGTTTACCGAGCAACTGATAAGCGAGGTTGTGGCCCGCAGCACCGGATCCATGAAGATTTCCTTTCGGGGGCGGACGATAGACCTCACCCCCCCGTGGCCGCGTGTGAGCTTCGAAGAGGTATTGAAGCGTTACGCCGGCGTCACGCCGGAGCAGTTTCCCACGGCTGATTCGTTGCGCGCCGAGCTCAAACGGCGGAACATTGAAGTTGAGAATATGGAACGCCTCGGCTGGGGAAACCTTCTTGATCAGCTCTACAAGAAGTGCTGCAGGCCGCAGATCGTGCAGCCTACCTTCTTGGTAGGGCACCCCATTGAGCTTTCACCCCTTGCAAGGCGGAACGACCGGGACCCTTCGAAAACGGATCGTTTTCAGCTGCTTGTGGGCGGCTGGGAAATCGTCAACGCCTACTCCGAGCTCATTGATCCGCTTGAGCAGCGCAAGCGTTTTCAGAAGCAGGCGGAGTTGAGGAAGCAAGGCGACCAGGAGGCTATGCCTGTTGAGGAGGATTACCTGCGGGCGATGGAGTACGGAATGCCGCCGGTCTCAGGCTGGGGCTTGGGCCTGGAGCGGTTTCTCTGCCTGCTTGCCGACCGGGAGAATCTGCGCGATGTCGTGTTCTTCCCTCTCATGAGGCCTGCTGAGGGCGGAGAGGAGCAAGCCGCAAATCCCAAGGAAGGCAGCGCGAAAGAAAGCGGTCCCAAGCAAGGCCCCCGGGCTGAGAACCGGCGCTCTGAGGGTTGAGTAACAGGTGCGTCCATGCGGGAACTGAAAGCAGAAGAGGTCAGATGGCGCTGTCCTCCGGATCTTTTTGCGTTTCGTACGACCGCCGAACTTAAGCCCATTTCCGGAGTTGTGGGCCAAAAGCGGGCCATGCAGGCCCTGCGTACAGGAATTCAGATCCGAAAAGCCGGCTACAACATATTCGTTGCAGGACCGCCGCACAGCGGCCGCATGACCCTGATCCGAGAGTGCTTCAAGCGCTATCTGCCCCGACTTGAGCAAGCGCCCGACCGCGTCTACGTGAACAACTTCCACGCTCCCTACAGGCCTCGCCTGCTTGAGTTTCCGCCGGGCAAAGGCGAAGCCTTCGTAGCGGCGCTCGACGATCTGATCAATCAGGTACGCGATCAGGTCGCGGCTTTGGCACGCGAAGAAGGACCGCGAAGCTCCTTGGCGAAGTTGCGCAACCGCTTTGAGAAAAAGCGCCAGAAGGTGCGCGATGCCTTTGAGAAGCGGATCCGCAAGGACGGCTTTATGATCGGCCAGGTGAAGGGTCAAGAAGGCTACCGCCCTGACCTTCTTTACCTGCATGAAAAGCGGCCGCTGACCATGTCCGAGCTTGAGGAGCTCACCGTCCAGGGGAAATTCCCGGCGGACAGATTCGCTGCGCTCGGGAGGATTTATGAAACCCGCATGCAGGAATTCGGAAAAGCCATGGCGGAACTCGCGAGGCTGGATCAGGCCTTCGCCAGGGAGTTTGCGTCCCTGGAGGAAAGCCATGTAGGCAAATTCCTGCGCCGTATGCCCAAACGCCTGGCCCGCTCTTTTCCCTACCCGGGGGTGGAAGAGCACCTCAAAGCGCTTCGAGATGCAATCCTGAGCCGCTTGCATATATTCCGGCCGAGACCGCATGACGGAACCCCCGAAGGGGAAGAGCGGGACAGATTCAGGGAATTCCGCGGAAACCTTCTTTTCAGCCGGCCGGACCGCAAAGAACCTCCGGTTGTCTTTGAGAAACACCCCACCTTCACTTCGCTCTTCGGTTTCGTTGAGCGTTCAGGCGGTGAGGACGGATCGGGCTTAAGCGACTTCATGGACATCCGGCCCGGCTCGATGCTTGAGGCGGATCGCGGCTTTCTGGTACTTGACGCAGCTGATGTACTTCAATCAGCACACCTATGGAACGTACTGAAAAACATTCTCAAACGCGGATCGCTGCCGATTCACGAACCTGAAGCGCCTTCAAGCTCGGGGCCTTTGCTCAAGCCGGATCCGATACCGATCGATGTAAAAGTGATCCTGGTAGGCGAGCCGTACCTCTTCGACCTCCTTTACGACGTGGATCCGGACTTCCGCAGCACTTTCAAGATCAGAGTGGATCTTGAACCCGACTTCCCGCGTACCGCCGCTTTCTTAAAGAAGCGCTTCCCTTCGTTTGTAGCGAAAATCTGCGCTGAAGAAAAACTAAGGCCTTTCGACCGGGAAGCCGTCGGCCTGCTGGCCGAGCATGGGGTAAGGCTTGCCGGACGCCGTAACAAGTTCACGGCCTCACTCGGCCGGCTTGTGGACCTCATGCGCGAAGCCGACTGGTGCTGCAGGACCGAAGGGAAAAGGGTCGTTAAGGCACGCCACGTCGAATGCGCCCTTCGGCAATCCCGGGAGCGGGTCAACGGGCTTGAGAGGCGCATGACCGAAGCGATTCTGAACCGCAGCATTCTCATCGAGACCAAAGGCCGGCGCGTAGGGCAGATAAACGGCCTTGCGGTTTACGACCTGGGCGATTATTCCTTCTGCCGTCCTTCGCGGATCACGGTGGAGACCTCGGTGGGCCACGGAGGAATCATAAACATCGAACGCGAATCGGGCATGAGCGGGGGAACGCATGATAAAGGCGTTCATATACTTACGGGCTACCTCCGCTCGCGATTCGCTCAAAAGCGGCCCTTGAGCCTGACCGCCAGTATCTGCTTTGAGCAATCCTACACTGCAATCGACGGTGACAGCGCCTCCTCAACCGAAGTTTACGCCATCCTCTCCAGCCTCTCCGGACTGCCGATCCGCCAGGATATCGGCGTGACCGGTTCGGTGAATCAAAAAGGAGAGATTCAGGCCATAGGCAACGTCAACGAGAAAATAGAAGGGTTTTTTGACGTCGTCCGTGCCAACAGGCCTACGGGCAAGGAGGGGGTGATAATCCCGGAGGCCAATGTGCCGGAGCTCATGCTCCGCAAAGACGTGGTGGAAGCCATTCGGGCGCGGCGGTTCCACATTTGGTCTGTACGAACCGTCGAAGAGGGGATCGAGATCCTCACCGGTGTTCCCGCGGGCAAGAGAAGGAGCGACGGCACTTACACGCCGGGCTCTGTTTTCGACCGCGTGGATCGCCGTTTGGAGGAACTTGTGCGCGGGCTTAGGAAGTACCACCCCGGTCCGGCGGAGTAACGCTCCGGCGGACGGACGGCCGGAACGGTTGTGAAACACTGGATCCCGGATCAGCGAACCGAGTTGTTTTTCCGGCGCCTGAGCGACGCCGCTGTGGTGGTTTTCGGCCTTTGGTGTGCGTTCTTGGTGATTCTTGCGCCTCAAGAACGTTCCCTCGTACCCGTGCGGGCGGCTGTATGCTTGGCGCCCGGAAGTCTGCTCCTACTTTTCGAAAGCCTGCTGCGCCGCCGCCCTCATTCGCGCTGGCTCTGGATCGCAAGGTATGCGACACCACTTCTTTTCCTCACTTTTTTCTTTCGACTCACCGGCCAGGTAAACCCTTTCTTCGAGCTGGGCCGTTTCGATGAAGTCATAATAAAATTGGACGGTTTTATTTTCGGAGACCCCTACCTGAGCATGCACTTTCAAGAAACGTCCCCTTTCTCAAGTCCGGTCTTCGGTGAATTCATGTGCCTTTCATACGTGGCCTACTTCTTTTTCCTGCCCGTTTTCGGAGGGATTCTCATTGTGCGCGGGCTGTGGAGACAACCAGGGCCCTCGGCTCTCTGCAGTTGGTACGTAAGCTGTGTCGTGCTTACCTATTACCTCCATTATTTCGCGTTCTTCCTCTTCCCGGTCGCAGGCCCGGCTTTTCACCTTGATAAAGGTATCGCTCTTGACCCCGGATTTGTGATAAACCGCCTTCACCATGCAATAGTTTCACGCGGGGACGTACCGGGAGGTTGTTTCCCCAGCTCTCACGTTGCCGTAGCACTGATCCATACTTTTATAGCAAGACGCTTGGGTTGGCCCCTGTTGACCGTGATCTGCACGGTGATAACCGTTTCGATCTGTTTCTCCATTGTTTACACGCGGGCCCACTATGCAACCGATGCACCCGCCGGTCTTCTCTCGGGACTGCTCTGCTGGCTGCTTTGGAGAGCCGTCGAACGGGCGGCGACGCGCTTCACCTCCCGCTGAGGACCTTCTTTTCCTTTGCAAGCCGCTCCAGAGCTTCGTTCCAGGGCCTGCCGAGCTGCTCTTCCTCCTCAATACCGCGGAAAACCTCAGGCCCTATCGGTCGGCCGAAGTAAACGAATATCCTGCCCCGCGGCGGTGGGTCGGCAAGTCTGCTCCAAACGCATTCCGTTCCGCGGATCAAAACGGGCACAACAGGCACGCCCAGCTCGCGCGCCAAGAGGCCCGCTCCGGGCCGTGCAGGCTCGAAGCTTCTCCCCGGAGCCCTACCGCCTTCGGGAAAGATACACAGGCTCAAACCGCGCTTCAGCGCAGCAGCGCCGTACCGGAGCGATTCTCTGACCTGCACAAGCTGGTCGGTAAGAATAACCCGCGCCGGCTTGACCATGAATCTGCGCAATGGACTTGTAAACTGCGTGCGCGCTCCGAAAAAACAAATACTCCGGCGCATACGCCGGGGTAACGCCACGTAAATGACTGGTGCGTCAAAAAGGGAAACATGATTCGGAGCTACAATGCAAGGCCCGGCGGGAAGGTTTTCCCGGCCTTCAACGCGCATTCCGAACCGAAGGCCTATGTAGGCTCGAAGCAACGCCCAGCCCATCGCGCGCAGTGCGCTCGTGCCAAGGCCGCCGCGTATTGTTATGACCTGCTGGAGCGGTACCTCCGGCTCGGTCTCAAGAAAAGCACGCCACGAAAAGGATCTCTGTTTAGTTGAAGGGCCTTTTCGGGTCAGCTCAACAAGATCGCGCGCGGTGCTGATCCCTGCGAGCTCCTCCGGCGTAAGATCAAGACCCAGTGCGGCCTCAATGCGCGTTACAGCTTCAAGTCTCCTGAGCGAGTCAAGCCCGGCTTCAAGCTCAAGGTGTTCGTCCAAGCCCACAGGTTTGCCTGCAAGCTCGCTCAGAACAGAAAGCACCGCGGCGGCTGCAGGGTCGCCCGGCGTTTGATCGCTCTCAAGAGACGGGCTGCCGGCGGCAGTCTTTTTCCTCGCGCTTTGGAGTGAAACCGCAACCTCGCTTCTTTTTATCTTCCCCAACCGAGTGCGCGGCAGGGGATCAAGCTGCACGGTGAAACCTGAAAGGCGCAGGTAAGAAGGAAGCTTGCGACCCGCTTCCTCCAGGTCAAACCGAAGCCGCGTGCGTAACGTCTCTCCTGAAGAAGCTACAAACTCCTGTTCCGGCACAACCACTCCATGCAGCAGGTTCGGGTTTTCCGGGTCTTGCAGCACGCAGATTTCCTGAACCGAAGGCGCCTTCAAGTAGTGCTTCTCCACCTCCTCCGGGTACACGTTTTTTCCCGACGGAAGCACGATCATCTCCTTCAAGCGCCCGGTTATCCACAAGTAGCCGTCTCGGTCGAGCTTACCGAGATCACCCGTGCGGAAAAAACCATCGGAAAAAACCTGTCGCGTCAAATCGTCGCGCCCCCAGTAGCCTTGCATGACCATGGGGCCGCGGACCATGATTTCGCCCGAACCGTCCGCCTGCGGGGGCCCGAAGCGAAGTTCGGCTCCAGGAATCGGTAGGCCGACCGACCCGGGTTTGGGGGCGTCGGGCGGTGAGACCGCTACAGCGGGTGAGGTTTCCGTCAGTCCGTAGCCCTCCACCAGCGTAAAACCCAGATCCAGGAAAAAGGAGGCTGTTTGCGCAGAAAGGCTTGCACCCGCAGAGACGATTACCCTCAAAGAAGGGCCTACATTCCTCCGGATCGGCTTGCAGAGAATCCGCCCGAGAGAAATCCCGGCAAGCCGCCCGAAACGCGAAAGCCCGAGCGCACACCGTGCATAAAATCGGAGCGGAAAAGGGCTCCGGCGTATGCCCTGCTCGATCCCTTCCTTCATTCGTTCAAGCAACAGTGGAACCGCCGGAAGAATCGTCACCCCGCGCTCTTTGAAACATTGCCGCAACAGTGTGCCTTTCAGCGTGCCGGGGAAAACAATCGTCGCCCCCACACAAAGCGGTGCCAGAATACCGACCGTAAGCGCGTAAATGTGGTGAAGCGGAAGGACCACCGCCGCAAGGTCCTCTTCCCGTTCGATTCCCAAGCGGGCCAAGGTCTGCGCGTTGGAAAGGAGATTAGCCTCGCTCAGCATTACACCCTTGGGATCGCCCGTGGTTCCGGAAGTGAAAAGAACAGCTGCGATGCCCGAGGGATCAGGATCAGGCAGGTCGCTGAAACCCGGCGCTTCGGGTTCGAAGATCTCCCCCGGCCCTCCGTTCGGATCCTCAAAGCAATAAACGAAAAAAGGCGGCTTTGAGGACTTCAGCCTCTCGTACCAGCTTCTGTCGGTGACAATCGCCCGTGCCTCAACAAAACGGGCGAGATTCAAGAGATTCGAGGATTCAAGCTGGGGATCAAGCGGAACCGAGACCAAGCCCCCAAGCCTGCAACCCAAGAACGTCATGACCCACTGGGGGAGGTTTCCGCCTATAAGGACGATCCGGTCGCC
>CAZGYL010000009.1:0-22422 GCA_964529985.1 uncultured Planctomycetia bacterium
CGATCTACTTCACCTTCAAGGCACACGAAACGGCTTCCGGGCGGCCGTTACCCGCCGGCCCTCCGGGGACAATAAACCGATCCAGCGGAGGCTTCACAGTGTGCGCCTGTGCGGAAAAAATCCGTAGGAACGTGTACCCGATTACAATCAAGGCCCAAAAGCCCCAGCGATGACACCGGTTTCTACAGGCCGCCAAGACCGCGCCCAGGCCTTCTCGATCCTCAGAACGCAGGGACCGGTGCGCCTCGCTTTTCCTGGAAGGGATACCGTTTTCTTCCCCTGCCCGACCGCCTCCGGACGGCCTCTTGCAGGATAATCGATTGTACGGCTCCCAAGGCGGCTGTCAAAGGTTTTCGGCGCCACAAAATGCAGACTCTCCTCGCCCTACTGAGGACTGAGTCTGCCTAACTTCTCTTCCGGTAGTTCCTTAAGACTGGAGCCAGCCTCCGCCCGCCTCTCCACTTTTCCGGGAGTACCGGGCGGGCGCTCCACTTTCACGTTACGCCATTATTTGGTATCGGTTCGGAGGGAAAAGCCCTGGAGCCCGGACTACCATTCTCCGTCCGCCATTTCGTCCTCGTCCGGAATCTCGTCGTCGTCCGCCATGAGCTCCAGAACCTCAAAGTTCTGGACTCGGATCACGGGTTCCTCCCCGTCCTCGTCCTCGATTCTCCCCTCCACCTCAACCTCGTGACCGACGTACCTCACCAGCTCATCGAACTGCGCGTTATGCGCTACCAAGTAACGCTCGCCATCGGAATCAATGGCGATCTCTACGGGTTCATCATTTTCATCCCATTCAACAACGACGACTTCACCAACCAACCTCGCCATGGGACCTCCTCTCCGAAAGACTAACCCATACCTCGGGCCGCGCATTGGAGCGCAGCCCCAAAGGCTTTCCTGCGTGAAGCCGTAACCTATGCAAACTGCGACGGCCTGAAACCCTCTCCCACCCGGGGCCGAGTCCTTCAGACTTCCGATCCCCAGAGGCCGCCGCACCGGACAATTCGAACGCTTCTTCGCACTTGAAGAAAAGCATCTGCAAAGCCTTTTGTCAAGGACCTTTGTTCGGTCAAACTTCGAAGATTCTTCACCGGCTTTTTGTATCCGCCTGCCCGGAAACACTTTCGGTTCAGGAACCGGCGTTTCAGGGTGCTTCAGGCGGCAAAGATTCAGGTCGCAACGCCCGCTGGCGCAACAACGCATCCGCAAGCACAAGGGCCACCATAGCCTCGGCAACCGGCGCAAGACGCGGGCAAATGCAAGGATCGTGCCTTCCCTTGATCTCGATCGTAACCTGCTCTCCCTTGCGGTTGATCGTACGCTGCGGTTTTTCAATGGAGGAGGTCGGTTTTACCGCAAGTCTCACCACAATGGGCGCTCCTGTCGAGATGCCCCCGAGAATTCCACCCGCATTGTTTCGTTCAAAACCCTCGGGGCTGAGCGGATCGTTGTTCTCAGAACCGTGCAGTTCCACAACTCCGAATCCGGCACCCACTTCAACCCCTTTCACAGCGCCGATCGACATGAGAGCCCCGGCAAGCTCGCCGTCGAGTTTTCCGAAAACCGGATCGCCTAAACCCGGTGGTACCCCTGTCGCTCGAACCTCAACAACTCCACCTACAGAGTCCTTCTCCGCATGCGCCTGCTCAATCTCCCGGATCATGGCCCGGACGGCATCCGGATCCGGACACCTGAGTGGATTGCGTTCAGCTTCTCCCGCAACCCATTTCGACGCTCTGACCTTCCCTATCTGCACCGTACCTGATTCGATTTCTATCCCGTAACGCCGCAAAAGCACTCTCGCGACTGCACCACCCGCTACTCTTCCCACCGTTTCTCTGCCGGAAGCCCTTCCCGAACCGCGCCAGTCCCTCAACCCATACTTTTTGTCGTAAGTGAAGTCTGCATGACCGGGACGGTAAACCTCTTTGAGAGCCTCGTAATCTGAAGGCCGCTGCCCGCGGTTCCAAACAACGATCGCAATCGGCGTCCCTGTAGTGCGCCCCTCGAAGACTCCTGAAAGGATCTCAGGCGTGTCCTTCTCCTCTCGCGGACTCACAACCTCGCTCTGCCCAGGCCTACGCCGCCGCAGCTCTCTGGCGATATCTTCTTCTGTGAGAGGAAGTCCCGGTGGGACGCCGTCTACAACAGCACCCACTGCAGGCCCGTGTGACTCCCCGAAAGTGGTGACTCTGAAAAGGTGTCCAAAAGTGTTCACCCGCAGCCTCCTGGTTTTCCAACGGCGGAGTTATTCTACCGCCGCCCAAATAGAATCAAAGCCGCACAACAGCTTTTCCTCCCTTCCTCAGCCTCTACCACAAGCCGGCACCTGCGGCCCTACAACGGTACACCTGCCTGCCCTTCCCCGAGGCTCCGTCAAAAAACACCTCCCGCCCTGTCGGGTCCCAATGGGGTCTCAGGTAGCAGCGGCAACCCTCCTCTTGGGGCGGAGGACAGGGGTATCGGCCCAGCTCGCGCACCGTCTGGTCGCCCAAGCTCACAACCGCTAATCTCTGGTTGCCCTGCCGGTCGGGCTCGCAGTCGGTAACCAAAAACCGCCTTGCCGGAGAAAAGGCTGCGTGGCCGGGCGTTGTAAATGCCTCCGGAGCAACAGGCCTGCTTGCTCCACTGCGCACGTCCATGAGAAAGAAACCTCGCCCCCCTTCATTCACGCTATCAACGATCAGCAGCTCATTCGGGCCGAACCAGCGAAGGGGGCAGGACAGCTTCATTTCACGCAAAAGCCGTAACTTGCCACCGCGCTCAGAAAGCGTGAAGACTCTTGCCCCTTCCGAACCTCCGGGACTCCGCCACCTGTGGAGAAACGCAACAAGGCGGCCGTCAGGGCTGAACGAAGCGTCGTGTACCCAGTGGTAAGCCTCACCGAATACGGGTTTCGGCTCAAAACGCACCAACGTGTCAAGCGTAACGGCCAGCGTCTCTCTTCCTTCAACCAGATCCACGAGCAACAGCCCGTCCTTATCAGGCGCAGGTGCGTATCTGTAGGGATCCTCAACTCCTACGTATCCATATCCCGGCGCCGTCCAAGCTATCCGGCTGAAATTCAGCGAAACACCAAGGGTTTTGCGGGGGCTGACGGAAAAAAGAGCAAAGGGAATCTGCCTCCATGTGCGGGAACGAACATCGTAGAATCTGCAGCCCCATCCGTCCTTCAGCCTCACATTGAAAAGAAGCCACCGGTCCGGGGCAAGCGGCAGCCATTGTGCCTTTGTACCCCACTGCCAAGACCAAGCCGTGCTCCGGCCTACGGGAAGAAAGCTTCCACCTGCAGCCCGATCGATAACCCCCACGGTGACGGAATCTCCCGGCTTCGGTTCCCGGTTACAGAAATCAACCTGGTGGACCAAAAGGAATCTGCCGCGGCCATCCCAAGAACTCGGCCCGTGGTTCGCGACAAAATGATTCAGCGGGCCCCCGGTGATTTCAACGGGCCCGGAAACCCGAAGACCCGGGGCCGCGGCGGCACTTAGAACCCGAAGGGCGAAAATCCGGCGACTGACAGGCGCCTTGCCCGCACGCGACAAACGCTCAGCGCACATAACTACTGTCCTGCTTTTTCTACCGACCTCACTCTGATGCGTGAGAACGAATGCTTCAAAACGCTTCCATGCTGCCACGATTAAGCCCGGAAGAAAAGCTGCCGCCGGGATTTACAGCACACACTTGCTTGTTAGGGGACTGCTGCGCCCGTACCATGAGAATACGAACAGCGAGGCAAGAGGGGAAAAGCTGGAGGCAGCTTGTTGACTGGACTGTTACGAAGCTTGCTCAAGGAGTTTAAGGCCGTGAGCTGCGCTGCGGTTACGGCGCTTGCCGCTGCCGGTTGCACGAGCCAGTCGGCGCAGGTCCCCTCAGTACAAGAAGGGCAGTTTACATTCTGGCTCCTTGAAAGTACCTGCCGGGAGGACGCCGAGGCCCAACGCCTCCGCAGCCGCTGGGAAGAGGTCTGCAGGAAGCGCATAGAGCTCAGTGCCGGCCGCAAGCTCAAACAAAACGCCCGCCTTGCCGCCTTCGAGGCTCTTCGAGAGGCGGAAAGCCGATTGGTCAAACAGGCGCAGGACTACCTTGCCGCGTGCGCCAAGATAAAACGGATCGTCTTTTCGGTAGGCCTCCCGCACAGGGCTTCCCAACCCCGGCCTGAATCCTTCAACGTCTCTGTTGGTGAAAGCAAGCCCGTACTGCTTGAGGTACGTAATCTCACTGATCGCGCACTCACAATCCGTATCACCGGGAGCTCAAGCGGAGGTTTCTACGTCTGGCCGTGGGAAGGCAGTGTACGCCCCGGAGGAAGGGCCTTTTCACTTCTTCGGATTCAGCCGCTTGAGCCCGGACCTGCTTCGGGCTTTGTGGCGGTCGAGGCGACGAGCCCTTCCGGCAGGCAGGCGCGGATCGAAGTACCGCTCACCGGCCGGTTTTCCGGGGCTTCCCCCCGAGAGAAGAAAATACCGGCAGGCTGGGTCAAGCTTACGATAAACACAAAACACGAAGAGAAGACCTGCCCTGCAGTTCTCACGCTCGTTGCACAGCGGACCGAGGGTGTAAAACTCCTCAGCGAGGTGCCTTTCCGCCGCGAGGCCGAGAAGCTTTTCGTCTACTCGCAGGGAATGGTTACCCTGGCCGTCCAGCCGGGCAAGATCCTCGTCAGAGCCCGCCGGGGGCCCGCGCTCACCGCTCCTGAGATCTCTTTGGACGTGAACGGGGATAAGGCGGTCTCGCTTGAGCTTAAGGCTGCCTGCGGCTCCTGGATTCGGGATTGGACCGCAGGGGTTATATACCCGCCTCTGCCTGAGGGAAAAGCCCTGAGAGAGCTCCTTTACCGCCTGGCGGCCGAGGGCATCGTCGTCGGGCATCTGGCGGTGAAGGGAGCCTCCGGCTCTTTCGGGCTTTATCCGGTGACATTGGCTGAAACCTACCGTGCGGCGCCATGCCTTGCAGCAAAGGTCCACGTTTATACGCACCCTGTCTGGGGCGGGGTTTTGGGCCTTACCATGCTTGTTGAAGGCACGGAGGCGACCTGGAACGCCGCCACCGCCCAGGGTGACTGGCCGGATATGCTCTCAGCATGCGATTGGATCGAAAGTGTGGGAGGCAGAGCGATAGCCATGCCTTCCGGTATAGGGGAAGGGGCTAACTTGGAACTTCCCCTTGCAGCTATATTGGGCAAACTGGAAGGCCTTGTCCTCAATGATGAGACTCTCTCGCTTTGGTATGACCTGTTGAGCTGCGGCTTCAAGCTTGCACCGGCAGGCATGGCAGGCACCGGGCTCAGTCGAACGTACGTGCGGGTTCCAGGCGGATTCACGTACGAACGCTACCTGCGGCACCTCAGGCAAGGTGAGGTTTTTGTAACAACAGGTCCTGTTCTGCAGCTCTTGGTAGACGGCCGCCCTCCGGGCTCGGAGCTTAGGGTCGAGCCCGGCGAAACCGTCTCCGTCGAGGGTGGCGCTTGGAAAGACGGCAAGCTGTACTCCGCTGAACTCGTCATCAACGGAAAGGTGGTGAAGACCGGCTCCCGCATAGATCACCGGCTTCGGGTCGAACGCAGCAGTTGGATCGCTCTGCGATCCTCCGGTGCACATACCGGAGCGGTTACAGTGAAAGTCGGTGATCTTCCCCCGATCGATCAGCAGGCGGCAGAAAGGTTGCGGGAACGCCTGAAGCGACTCGAAGCATACGTACGCACAACCGCTGTATTCGTGACGGAGGAGACAAAACGCTCAATGCTTGCAGCGGTGCAACGGGGTCGCGACATCTTGGAGGAGCGTATCGAGGCGCCGCTCATGCGCGATCCTTGGGCCCGCCAGAGGCAACTTATGGTCGAGGCCCAGCTCAGGCGGCGGAATATCCGCGACCCCAACGTGCTCAGGGTCATGGCGACGGTGCCGAGACACCTCTTCGTGCCCGAAGCCTACAGGCGCGAGAGCTATTTCGATAAACCGCTTCCCATAGGCTACGGCCAGACCATATCACAGCCTTATATCGTGGCGTTCATGACGGAAGCGCTTGCGCTTAAAGGGGACGAAAAAGTACTCGAGATAGGAACGGGATCAGGTTATCAGGCTGCGGTTCTGGCCGGACTTGCGCGCGAAGTGTACACGATTGAGATAATCCGGCCTCTGAAGGAACGCGCCGAGCGTATTCTCAAGCAGCTGGGCTACCGAAACGTGCATGTCCGCCTTGGCGACGGATACCGGGGTTGGCCCGAAGAGGCTCCGTTCGATGCGATCATCGTAACGGCGGCTCCGGATCATGTGCCGCCTGCACTGATCGAACAGCTGGCTCCCGGAGGCCGCATGGTCATTCCGGTCGGCGTCTACTACCAGGATCTCTTGCTCATTACAAAGGACAAGAACGGAAAAACAACTTCCAAATCCCTCCTGCCGGTCCTTTTCGTGCCCATGACCGGAGAAGCGCAGCAAAAAGCACGGAACCGCTGAGGTACCGGTAAAACCCTCCGCCGAACTTTCGGTTCTCTTCAGGCCTTCTCTATAACTCCCTCTCACAGAAGCCTTGCAGCGGTTCGATATTAAAGGAAGGGACCGCCGGAGGGCCCCGCCTCTCAGGTGCTGCAATCGGACTGAACCCGGGGGATCGAAAGCTATGGGGAAGTACAGTTTCACCCGAGCAATGGAAACAAACGTTCCGTTCACGCCGCCTTCAGGTACATGGGAGCCGCCGCTTAAGCCTGTAAGGCCCTTCCCGCCTTGGACGGCTTCGGGAGACGCGCCGCCGAAACGCCGGACTTTCAGACAAACTCGGAGCTTGAGAAGGTTCTTGCCGGCGGCAATGTGC
This sequence comes from uncultured Planctomycetia bacterium, assembly GCA_964529985.1. GTDB lineage: Bacteria > Planctomycetota > UBA8108 > UBA8890 > UBA8898 > CAZGYL01. The sequence goes on from CAZGYL010000009.1 coordinate 6,820, forward strand.
TTTGCGTTTTTTCTCTTGGTCTTCACAGGCGGCTGTGCGGGTGTTCAACTGGAAGAGCTCAAAGAGGTGCGCGCAGGCAGGTGGCCCGAGCACGAAGAAAAAGACGGTGTTGTGCTTTTCTGCCGCGCGGTCAGAGATCCTGAGGAATCTTCTTTTTATTTTGGGCTTGATCTCCCGTCTGCAGGTTTCCTTCCTCTTGTTGTCTACATGGAGAACCGCGGATCAGATCCTGTAACCGTTCGCCCCGAAAAGATACGCCTGCTTTGCGAAGATGGATCGATCTTAAAGCCGGTTCCGTGGAATGAGGTCTACTCTACGGTCAGTTTTTCCGCGCTTCGCGCTCTTCCCGGATTCGTGCTCGGGGTGATACCCGGGTTCGTGATCTTGAGCAGCGTCTCTACAGCGAACAAGGAGCTGCGCCATGCATACCACCGCCAGGCACTTCAGGAGACGAGCCTGGCAGCGGGCGAATGCATACAAGGTGTAATCTTTGTGCGGCCTGAAAAGGGTGCCGCCATCAAGGGGATTGAGCTTAACGGAGCGGACTTGAGGTTGCGTTGCACCCGCCGTACCGCAGGTAGCACCGTTCCGTTGGACCTTTGCTTTCACTTCTGGGAGAAGCAACAATGAAGAGGTTTCTTCCTGTCCTTATTCTTGCAGGGGCAAGCTGCGCCGTACTGACGGAGCAGGAACGTACCGCGATCGTTCAGGCGAGAGCTCTGCTCCGGAAGGACAAAGCCGAGCAGGCTCTTCCGCTTCTGCTTTCGGTCCTCCAGAAACACAAGGAGGATCAAAACGACCCCGAGCTTCTCCCCGTGCGGCTGGACCTGGCATACGCATACTGGGGCTTGGGCCGCTACGCCGAAGCCGGTGATCTGCTCTCGGAACTTAAGAAAACCGGAGGGCTCCCTGAGGAACTGCTTCCGCGGTTGCTCACACTTGAAGGTTGGCTGAAGCTGCAGCTGGCCTGGGGCTCCACAGCCCGCAAGGAAGCCGCACTTGGAGCGCTTTGGGAAGCCCGCACGGTCTTTAGAAAACTGCTCAAAAGAGATCCCGAAAACTACAAAGGTCTCCTGGGCTACGGCATAGCGCTTGTGGAAACAGGAAGGCTCCTTGAAACCAAAACCCACGCCGCCCACGGCCTTTCCATCCTCAACAAGTGCCGAGAGAAGAAACCGGATGATCCTGCAATGCTCTTTGCCCGCGCCCGAGCTCTGCAACGCGTTCTCGGGCCGGCGACCCAAGAAGCGGTCGAATCGTTGCGCAAAGCGTTTGCTGCAGACACCGAGCTTACTCAAAAGCCTTTTTACCGGGAGCTTTTCGAGGAGCTCTCCCCCTACCGCTGCGACCGCGAGCTGAAGGAACGCGTGTCCGATCCCGGCTTGCGTGACTGTCTTTTGGTTTACCGGGAACTTCTCGGTCAAGCGGTCCTCAAAGCAAGCAGTCATGATCCTTTTTGGCACCGCGTAAAGGCGTTTCTCAGGAACTACCGGGAACTCAACGAGAAGGAGCGCATCTTCGCAAAGACGATAGAAACGGCGCAGAAAGCCCTCTTGGCTCCCCACGGCTCAGCCCTCAGCGCGGCCCGAGAGGCGAAGCGTATTCTGGATGATCTTAAGACAGAAATGGGAGAGCTTTTCCCGATCTTCGACCGGCGAGCCTACAATGAGGTGCGCCGCTCCGTGCTTAAAGCTCTCGCCTCAGCTCTGGAAGGGAAGGTGCGGCAGGCGATTCAGCTTGACAGAATCGAGCGGGCGACTGAGCTTCTTAACGAAGCTTTCGCCGTCGTGGCGCTCCCGGATATGCCGGATGCAGTCACTTGGGCCGGCACCTTCCAACAACTCAAAGAGCTGCTTGAATGCCGCAAGGCCTTTGACCGCCGCAGGACCAGACTCCGCAAAGAGCTTGCGCAAGGAAAGGCTGAAGCTGTGAGAAAGGCTCTTTCTCAACTAAGAGAAGAGTTCAAGCTCTGCGCGGACACAAGCGATCTTGCGGCTCTGGAACAGGAGCTCTCCACAGCTCAGGGCGCGGCGTTTGAGAAATCGCTCGAAGCTGCGCAGCGGGCGCTGGAAAGAAACGACTTGAAGGGTCAAGAACGCGCTCTTCTTGCAGCACTCGATCTGTCCTCTTCGCAGGAGCTTTCCGGACGCCGGAACGAAGTCCTACTGCGCCTTGCCGACTGTCTGGCCAATCAGGGCAAGTGGAATCTTGTACGGGACTACCTGGAACAGATTCCCCCGGGAAGCCGTCCACCCGAAGCCCAGCTTCTGCTTGCAAGCTCTTTTGCCGCTGCAAAGGATTTTGATACGGCCTGGCGGTACTTTTCGCGCCCTCAGATAAGCGATGACCTGCAGAGGGATCCCCGCTGGGCGGCCTGCGCAGGAGTGGTTTTCGCCCGCAAAGGTCGGTCCCGGCAAGCGGTCTTGCTGTTGGACACCGCGCTTAAAGCCGTGGGCGTGAATCTTCCTTTTGATAGGGAGGAAATGGCGCGGCTGCTCGACCGGTCTCTAAGAACACTGCTTGAAGGCTCGCCGCAGCGCCGTGCCGTAGCGCTTGCCGAGGAACGCTTGGAACAGGGTTCTTCCGATCCGCAGCTTGCCGAGGCCCTCGGGAGGTACTACTTCCGCCGGGCTTCGTGGGAAAAAGCCTACAAGTGGCTCAAGGCCGCTCAGAAGGCCGGAGCTGTAGTTTCGGGGGCCATACTCTCGCGACTTCGTGCCTTCAGCGAAGATTACTGCCCGCTCAGGCCGGGGTTGCTCTGGCAGTATCGAAGCAAGACCGGCGACCCTCTTGAGGTGAAAGTTCAAGATCGGCTTGCAAGCGGCGGGTTCGAAGTAAGCGTAAAATCGGGCGGCACGGTGGAAAAGCAGGTTTGGGAAAAGCGCAACGCAGGTACGGTTCTGTGCCGGTTCTTCGGAGAGGGACCGAACCAGTGTCATTATTTTCCAATAAAGCTCTTGACACCGGCGGAGGACACTCCGCTTCCGCAAACAGTCTACAAAGTAGGTGGTGCGAAGTGGAAGGCGCGGCTCGCGCAGCTCGATGCCTCCGTTGACACGCCCGCCGGACGCTTTGATCACTGCCTGGTTGTTGAGATCTTCCCGCCGGGCTCCCCGGACCCGATCCGGCACTACTTCGCACCCGGCGTAGGAGAAGTTGCAGTGCTTTTCTCAGATTCCCAGGCTTCTTTGAGCCGAGTGCTCGTAGCTTTCCGCCAGGGTGGAGCAGCTTCAAGGGAACTGCGTTCGCCGTGAGGCGTCCTTCCGCCTCCGCGGTTCGGCTCTCCGGCGGCCTCTTCCATTGGAACCGCTATCTGCCCGCAGTAAGGGCAGGTTATTCTGTCGCCCGGAACGGGCCGTTTGCAGAAGCGACACCATTTGGTCAGCCTCTCCGCACTCTTCTTTTCCGTTTTCCGCTCAGGTTTTGATGGAGCTTCCGCACGCGGCTTCGGCTTATCGGGCTTCTGCGCTTCCCGCTCGGCTTGCGGTTCGGTGACCGCCTTGTAGATCCCTTCAGCCCGCGCCCTGCCTCCCGGTGTGAGAAGCAGGAAGGCCGCTCCTGTCAGAGAACCGCCCAGCAGAAGGCAGGCTGCTGCAATCCTTGCAGGTTTGCGCCACCTGTGCGCAAATCTGCGTAACTTGCCTTCACGAATGTGGCGCACAGCTTCAGCAAGCTCGCGCCTAGCCGCCTCTGCAGAGGCCGGTCTGTGCTCCCGGGGCTTTGCAAGGAGTCTCTCAACGAAGGCGGCAAGCTCCGGAGGCACCCGCGGGGCGACCTTGCGGAGCGGAGGAGGTTTGTCGCGCAGGTGGCATGCCAAAACCTCGTGACCGGTACGGCCGCTGAAAGGCGGGCGGCCTGCAAGCAACCGGTACAAGACGACCCCGAAGGAATAAAGATCGGTCCTTGCATCAAGAGGTTTTCCCAGAATTTGCTCCGGGGACATGTAAAGCGGGGTTCCCATTATCTTGCCGCTTCGGGTCACCTCAACGGCCGCCCCTTTACCAGAAGGCTTCGCTATACCGAAGTCAAGGAGCCTCGCTGTCTCTCCCTCAGGGCCTTGCTGCAGGAAAACGTTTGCAGGTTTGAGATCCCTGTGTATGACACCATGCCTGTGGGCGAACCCCAAGCCCTTGAGGATGTCGTCAGCTATCTTGACCACCCGCTGGAGGGAAAAACGAGGGGTTTCTTTCATTGCATCCTCAAGGGTTTGCCCCCTGCAGAAGTCCATGGTGAAAAAGAGCTCGCCCTCTTCGGTCTCAGCGAATTCTCTGATGGGCACGATATTCGGGTGGCTGAAGGAGTAAACGATCTCAACTTCCCTGAGGAAGCGCTTCCGGAACTGCGGGTTCCGGGAAATCTCGGGCCTGAGCAGCTTCAAAGCAAAAATGTTTTTCTGCGTGAGCTTTGTGTGCCGTACAAGAAGCACAAGCCCGTGGCCGCCGTGGGCTAGAACCGACAGCACCTCGAAATGCCCGCCTATTACACGGCCCAAGTAACGCTCGGCTCCCGGCACTCCACCTGTCGGATCAAAAGGGACTCCCAGAGTAAGACCGCATACAGCGCACCTCTTGCCGCTTTTCTCTCCAAGCGGTGCCAAGCAGCGCGGACAGCGGTCCGCCCCAGCGCGGTCCTTTTTGGACGGCACGGTCGTTCCTCCCAATCGGCGCCCGGCGGTCGGAGCCGGCGCAATGTGGTTCTCTCCTCTTCAGTTTGCCATGTTCCGGGGTGGAAGGTGTTTTCTATGCCTTTCGGCTCTTCAAACGGATTGCCGGAACGACCGGAAAGACAGACACTTTGCGGTTATCGGACCTTGCGCCCCCTTCGCTCAGCCGAAGAGCCTTGTTATGTCGGCTGTGGGATCCCATTTGCGGGCCAAGTTTTCTTTGAAGGCCGCGATCCTCCGGGCTTCGACCTCTTCGGTGTACTCGAAAACGGAGCCTTTCTTGAGATAGTTCTCGGCAAACCAGGCCCAGTCCTCCTCCTCATGCCCCACGCGGATCGGCATGAAGGCGATCCGTACACCAAGAGCCTCTGCGGCCTTCTTGCGCGCCCGATCATCGCCCGGCGCGTCCCCGAACATGACCGCCATGTCGTACATGCGCCCGAGCTGCTTCTCCGCATGGCGCATCGCTGCAACCAAGTGCTGATCCTTCTTGCCGGACTCCCTGCCGAAAACCCCTCGAATCGAGCCCGTAAGGCCGTGCTGTTTCCACGTCTCCCTCAAGTGCTCCTCAGGCGTGCCGGAGACGATCATGCAGTCTATGCCCTTTTCCTTGGCAAGGCGAATAGCCTCCACAGCAGCCCTGTACGGCGGAATATAAGGGCAATCCGAGGCAACGTATTTGTTGACCGTCTTACTCCAAGCGGCGACCAAACTGAGCTCTTTCTTCTCCTCACCTTCAGGAAGGCTTTCCAAGTATTTTGCAAGCACGTTGTCGCCGTAGCCTTCCTTTGAAGCGACGTTCTGCACGTATGCCTTCAAGTACGGCAAGCGCGGAACCCGGACAACGCCGTTCCGCTCGGCTTCCTGCACCACCGGCATCTCAAGCACTCTGTCCACCACCGCTGCGAGCGCTTCGAACCGCGGGCACCCGCGCCGCTCGATTTCGTTGACGTAAGACCAGGCTATACGCCACGGTTCGTCAATGGGCTGAAGGCCGAAAACCTCAATCCCGGCGCGCGGGAAAGGGCCGCCGTGTTTTGCCCGCATTCCCTTATCAACGCACCCGTCGGAATCGATTCCGAAAAGCACGTACTTGTCCGTGCCCGCGTAGGTCGATCCACTGGGACGGTAATCCTCAAGTCTCTCAGGCAAACTGTGTTCGGTCATTGTTCACCCGGCCTCCTGCTCGCTTACTTGCTGCGGAATTTAACAGGCACATAGTCGGGGAGTTCCTTACCGGCGTACACCGGCTCGAAACGCGTAAAACGGCGCCTGTTGCCGATAAGCGGGAGAACGACGCTTAGTGGTGTTTCAGCCCGCACCGCTTCGCGCTCCCGAAAATAAGCTTCAAGCGAAGGGAATTCCCTCTCTATCTTAAGATCCGTTCGAATCAAAGGCAGAGCGTATTCCACGAACCGGTCGGTGACATCGGCCCGTTCCCTGTCGATCCATTCGGACGGGAAGGCCCGATCCACCGAAGCAACAAGCTGGAGCGGCACCCGATCGTATTCGGGCTTATAAGATCCGTCCTCGGCGGCCCCTCTTTTTATGGTCGCCATGTACCCGCCGCCTTCCTTGGCTATTTGAACCGCGTATCTGCCCGATTCGTAAGCTTCAAGCAGATCCTGCGCTGAAACGCTGCCTATGAACCCGCGCTGATCAGTACCGGGAACGTTATACCGCGCCCCCTGAGCAAGCCCGAGTCTCTTCAGCAGCCCGGGTTTTCCATTGAGCTTGTCGGCGTTGAGCCGAAGGGCGAGTATGGTGGCGGCGGCTATTCCGGTACCGTAAGCCGCATGCCCGAAGAGATCGCTCTTTGCCGCAACCTCACCCAGATAAGCGCCCTCGCTGATCACCACAACGGCGCGCCCGTGTTCGCGCAGCACGGGCTCAAGCCGTTCTTCAATGAAGGCGAGGTTCGCCTCCGCTATCTTCTGGTTCTCTTCCTTTACGCTTTCACCTGAGCCTTTCTTCTCACTGTGCAGCATTTCGGAGAGGATGATCAAAAGCGGGAACCGCCGTTCGGGATCAGCAAGCCGCGCGGCTGCAGGCAGGTAACCTACCTTCCTGCCCATAACCTGCGTGATCAAAACAGGATCTGAAGTACAAGAACCCGCGTTTTCTTCGTTTGCAGATTGGACGAGATCGCGCCAGTAGCGCGCCGTGCTGCCGTAACCGGGCGTGTGGTCCACCAGTTTGCGCTCGGCGTCCCCCACGTCATTGTCGATCGTTTTGGGCACCCCAGTGCATACAAGGTCAAGCCCGAGCGCCTCGGCGACAACGCTTAACTTGTAAGCGGTCTCCATTGAGTCGTTGCCGCCTGCGTAAAAGAAGTAACCGATGTTGTGGCGCCGGAAAACTTGAATGATTCTGGCGTAGTCCTGTGCCTCTTCCGGCAGGCTGCCCAAACGCAGCGAGGCGAGATCCACGCGCTGGAGCATCTCTTTGAGGTCGTCGGCTTTCACTTTGGGAAGTTTGTACCTGCAACTCCCCATGGCACCTGCAGTGGGCGTAACCTCAAGAAGGGCGATCTCTTCTTCGCGCTGGGCCGTAATATCAAGCAGCTCTTCTCGGAGCGCACCTAAAATACCGAACCTGCCCGCGTAGATAGTGCCGAAAGAGCCGCTTCCGTCCTCGCGGATCGCGTCTATCACACCGCGCATTGAGTTGTTGATAACCGCGCTGGGGCCTCCCGACTGGGCGATAAACACGTTTTTGGCCATAAGAGGTTTCCTCCTGAACCGGTGAAACCGCTTCTTACCGAAAGCGTCCACTAACCGCCTGTGTGGTGTAGGGCAGAGAAAAAACCTTAGCACAGCAGGCCCGCAAGAGGCAACTACGGCCGGGCTCAGAGTGGGGCGGCGCTGTGCTGTTTGCGCTGCAGGCGACGTAGAGACATGCCTTCAATGTGAAGTACCCCGTACCTCCGCCGCACGATTCCTCCGAGGATGTACGGTCCCATACCGCCTAAAGCAGGGGCGACCTTGCGGTACGCAGGCGGGAAAAACACCGCTTCGGCCCAACCGGTCTCATCCTGCAGGCTTACAAAAGCCATGGGGGCTCCGCCGGCACCGGGCACCTCCCGAAAAGCAGCAAGTAAACCGGCCACTTCCACCTGCCGGCCTACGTGCCCGGAGAGCTCACGCGCCCTCAGCACTCCGGAAGGCAGCTCTTCTCTCAGAAGGGCCATTGGGTGAGCTGTGGGTGAAAACGGCAGAACGGCAAGCTCGCGGGCCGCCTGAGCCCTTCTTGTAAGGGGCGGCAGAGGCGGAGCCGTCTGCGGCCGGGGGAAAAACTCGCGCACAGCCGGCTCCTTCTTGGCGGGCATTGAGCTTACAGCGTACTCCCACACCAAATGGAGCCGGTCCCGCCCTGTGAAATCAAAAGCGCCTGCATTTATCAGATTTTCAACTTCCCGCTTCCACGGGCGCACTCTCTGTATGAAGTCGGTGACCGAACGGAAAGGACGTTCTCTGCGGATCCGCTCCATGGTGCGCTGCGAGAGGTTGCGTACCACCGTAAGAGGCATGCGTATAGCAGAACCTTCAACAGTGAAGTGATCTTCCGAGCGGTTCACACACGGCCCTCTGATTTCTATTCCCTCCCGCACAGCTTCGGCCAGAAGTATCGTCATAGGGTACATACCGCCGTGATTGTTGAGAACGGCGCAGAAAAACTCCGTCGGGAAATGTGCCTTCAGGTAAGCCAGCCACCAGGCGATTCTGCTGAAAACAGCCGCATGAGCATGGTTGTAGGTGTACCCGGCGAAACGCACAAAAGCGTTGAAGACTTCTCGGGCGATCCCGCTTGGTGTGCCTGCCGCTCCGGCGGCGGCCAGAAAACGCTCGCGCAACGGTGCAAGGCGCTTCGGATCACCACGCGCCTCCTTAAGCTCTATCCGAAGGAGCTCCCCTTCTGCAAAGGGACGGCCTGTAACCGCGTGAAAGACACGCATTATGTCCTCGTCGAAAAGAAATACACCACCTGTGCGGGAGAGCGCTTGTTTCAGCACCGCCCCGAGGGCTTTGCTTTCGGTGCCGCCCCCGCCGTGCCTACGCGCTATGAGCTCGTCTTTTGCACCAGCCGCCGAAGGTCCGGGACGTATTGCAGCAACGGCAATGCACAACTGCTCCCAGCGTTCCGTACCGAGAGCCACAAGAAGGTGGCGCATTGCCGGGCTTTCGATCTGAAAGCAGCCCACCGTCCTGCCTTCACGTACCATTGCGCCGGTTTTGGGATCATCAAGCGGAAAGGAGGCTGGATCGATTGCTGTAGCCCTTTGCCGAGCGAGGATTTCGCTGCATGAAGCGATTTCCCCGAGAGCTCGGTTTCCTAAAATATCAAGTTTTATAAGCCCTGTTTCTTCAACGTCGTACATATCGAATTGGGTGACGATCACCCCTTTGGGCGCGTAGGTTAAGGGCACTATGTGTGAAAGCGGCCTGTCACCGATTACAACGCCAGCCGGGTGAACCGAAAGATGGCGCGGCAATGTAATGAGGCGTTCAGCCAGTGCAACGATTTTCGATAACGGAGGCTCGCTCCAAGGAATACCGCGCGCCCGGGGTGACCGCCTGAGAGCTTCGGCAAGGCCGCGCACTTGAGGTGAGTATGGAATTTTGGCGCTCAGGCGGTCGACTTCACCGGGAGGGAGCCCCCAGGCACGGGCCGCTTCTCGAAAGGCGAGCCGCTCCCGGTAAGTGACGTACATGGCTATCATAGCGACCTGCTCCGGGCCGTAGCGGCGGTAAATAGCTTCGATAACTTCGTCCCGCCTGCGCCAGTCGACATCCAAATCCAGGTCCGGTAGATCAGGACGCAAACGGTTCAAAAAGCGCTCGAAAAGCAATCCCGAGGAAACCGGATCGATCGCAGTGATTCCCAAAGCGTAACACACAAGCGAACCGGCACCTGATCCCCGGCCCGTGCATAGAATCCCGGCGGCTTCAGCCCTGCGCACGATATCCCAAACCACCAGGAAATAGCCTGCCAAGCCGAGGTGACGGATCTCAGCAAGCTCGTATTCTGTGCGCTTGCGTACCTCCGGGGTGAGGCGGCCGAACCTCCGCCGCAATCCCCGTTTTACCAAGCGTCTGAGAAAACGGTCGGGTTCCTCGGGAAGCGCAAAAGGAGGGCGGGGAACTATAAGGCGGTTCTCTCCCCACACCAGATTGCAACGCTCAAGGACTTTTTCCGAAGCTCTGACTGTATCGGGAAGATCTCCAAAACGGTTTTCCCATCGGTCTGCATGAGGAATAAAGGAAACTCCGGGAGGCGGCTCGGTGCGGGAGAGCAGATCGCCTTTTGCGATCGCCCGCAGGAGCCGTCCCACCTCTCGGTCCATGGGCTCCAGATATGCGCACCTGCTTGCTGCAAGGCACCGCAAGTGCAAGCGGCAGGCGAGCTCCAAGCAGGTGCGTTCCTCTGTTACGCTGCGGCCGGGACGAAGGACGATCAGCCCCAGCCGGTCGGGCCCCAAGTGGGGTGCAAGGGCGAGGGCTGTTTCCCGCCGACCCACCGCGACAAAGAGCCCTTCACCTGCGTTTCGCAGCTCTTCCGTCAGGGACCAATCCGTTCTGAGGTTGCGCTCGCTGAGCAGGAGGCACATCTGTTCGTAGCCGGAGCGGTTGCAGGCAAGGAGCAACGCCCCTTGTCCTTTCCGATCCACAAGTTCAAGGCCCAGTATCGGGTTGATCCCGTACCGGCGGGCGCTGCGGAAAAAAGCCGGAGCTCCGGCAAGGGTGTTTCGGTCGGCCAGGACGACGGCCTTGTAGCCCAAGCGGGCGGCTGCAGGCGGTATTGCTTCGGGCGCCAGCACACCTCGAAAAAGCGAGGCTGAGCTTTGAACGTAAAACAGTGTTTTCACGGTGCACCTCCCGGGGATCGGTCTCCGCCTGCTTTTAAGTATACCAAACATTCGTTCGTATCCCCAAGTTCGTCCCACCCGCAACAATAAGCTGTAGACGGGATCATAAGAAAAGAAGCAAAGAGCTCAGGAAGTGGGGACGGAGGAGCGGAGCAGTTCAGACGTCTGAACTTGTCGCGGTCTTTCGGCCCCCAGAGGGCAATGAGCACCGGAGGCTCTCTGAATCAGCCGATTCCTCCTGAGAGCGGCGCCGGCGCGGCCTTCGAAGTCGGCCGGGAGCCGCACCTGTCCACCTTGCTGAGTCCTCCGGTGGCTGGTAGAGTATGACCTTTTTCAAAGGGCGATTCGGCCCCTGCAATAAGCTGCCAAGACCGGAGGCGGTAATGGGACTGCGTATGATCGTTTTGGCCAAACAGGTGCCTGATACGGCAAACGTGGGCATCGAGGCCATGAAGCCCGACGGCACACTGAACCGGGCGGCGCTGCCCGCCATCTTCAACCCGGAGGATCTAAACGCTTTGGAGCTCGCTCTCAGTTTGCGCGACAAGCTCGGCGGCACTGTAACGGTTCTAAGCATGGGACCGCCCAGAGCAGCTGAAATCCTGCGGGATGCGCTCTGCCGCGGCGCCGACCGGGCGGTCCTTTTGAGCGACCGGAGGTTTGCAGCTTCAGATACACTTGCAACCTCATATGCTCTCGCACAGGCCATAAAAACGCGCCTTTCGCCTTTCGATATAGTCGTTTGCGGCAGGCAGGCGATCGACGGCGATACAGCGCAGGTCGGGCCCCAGGTCGCTGAGAAACTCGGTATCCCGCAGGTTACTTATGCAGATTCGGTAGAGCCGGCCGGTGACGGCAGATTTCGGGTGAGGCGGGATTTGGGCCGCGCGGAGGAGGTCGTCGAGCTCTCCTGCCCTTTCCTTCTCACAGTCGTAAAAACTGCAAATAAGCCGCGGTGGCCCAATGCGAAACTGCTGCTTAAGTACCGCCGGGCAAGAAGCAACTTCGAGCTTGAAAGTGAAGCGCAACGCAGAGGCGTGCCTATTGAAAAACTCGGGGAGGAGCTCAAGAAACGCGGGCTTCTTATCGACACTTGGTCGGCCGATGACATTGAGTCTGATCTCAATCGAATCGGGATCGCCGGCTCGCCCACAAAGGTTAAGAAAGTCGAAAGCGTCGTGCTTGCAGGGAGGGATCTTGAACTCTTCCCTCCGGATCCGGAGGGTGTAAAGGCGCTTGTGGACCGACTGTTTGAGGAACGGACATTCGGCTGAGCGCGCGCGTACGCTTGCAGAGGAAGAGTACAGGCCTGAGCAATGAAAGAAAACGGCGACGTTTGGGTATTTGCAGAGGTTGAAGAGAAAAGTGTTGCGCCCATAGCCCTTGAGTTGTTGGGCAAGGGCCGCGAGCTTGCGGACACTTTGGGCGTGAAACTCGCTGCAGCGCTTCTCGGCGACGGAGTGAAAAGCCTCGCGGAAGACCTGTTCGCTCATGGGGCGGATATAGTATATGCAGCGCAATCACCTTTGCTCGGCCATTACATGACGCTGCCCTATGCGCGGGTGCTGGTGGATTTGATCCGCAAAGAAGAGCCTCAGATCGTCCTTTTCGGGGCCACCCCTCTGGGCCGCGACCTGGCCCCGCGGGTGGCTTCGGCTCTCAAAGCGGGGCTTACAGCGGATTGCACGGATCTGCAGATAGGCGGCTACGAGTCGGCAGGGCGGATATACAACCGCAAGCTGCTGCAGATAAGACCCGCATGGGGCGGCAATGTAATCGCTACTATTGTAAGCCCCGACGTGCTGCCTCAAATGGCCACGGTTCGAGAAGGGGTTATGCAGGCGCTGCCGCCTGAGAAAGGGCGCGCCGGAACCCTTATCGAAGTACCGGTTCCACAGCTCGACAGTCAGCTTGTCAAAGTACTTTCTTACAAGCGGCACCCCCGCCGCGTTGACCTGCGGGGTGCAAAAATTATTGTTGCAGGCGGTTACGGAATGGGCTCCAAGGAAGCGTTCGGTATGCTGCACGAACTTGCAGACGTGCTGGGCGCAGCAGTGGGAGCTTCGCGCGCTGCAGTGGACGCAGGCTTTATTCACCACGATCACCAGGTAGGACAAACAGGAACCACCGTGAGACCGAAGCTGTACATTGCCTGCGGTATATCCGGCTCCGTCCAGCACCGGGCCGGAATGGATCAGTCGCAAAAGATCGTAGCCATCAATACCGACCCCGACGCACCGATTTTTCAGATAGCTCATTACGGTATCGTCGGTGACGTCAAGGAGGTCGTTCCCCGATTGATCAAGGCATTCAGGAGCCGTATGTAGGAACTCGGCGTTCAGGCCTTGCGCAGGAGGAGTCGTGGAAAACTTCTTTACAGAAAACCCGGATATTCAGTGGCACTTCGAGCACCTCGAGTTGGACGAGATCGTGCCTGCAAAAGAGGAAGACTTCGCTCAGGCTGATCTTTACGAGGATGCTCCCAGCTCTGTTGAAGACGCCCGCGAGGGCTATCGCGCGGTTCTGCAGACCGTCGGCGCGATTGCGGCCCAGGAAATAGCCCCGCGTGCAGCAGAGGTCGACGAGCAGGGCGCGCAGTTTGACAACGGGGCCGTGCGGTACGCCGACGGCACACGGGCCGCCTTGGAGATTCTGTCCCGCGCCGGGCTTATGGGTTTCACGCTGCCCAGGCGCTACGGCGGCCTGAACATGCCCGGAGTCACTTATACGATCGCAACAGAGCTCATCTCGCAGGCCGACTCCAGCCTCATGACGCTCTTCGGCCTTCAGGACATAGCGGAAACAATCAATCAGTACGCTGATGAGGCCGTAAAGGAGAAATACCTGCCGCGTTTCGCCTCCGGTGAGGTGACCGGAGCGATGATCCTCACCGAACCGGATGCGGGCTCGGACCTGCAGGCGGTACGCCTTAAGGCCGTACCGCAGGAGGACGGCACGTGGCGGCTCTACGGCGTCAAGAGGTTCATTACGAACGGATGCGCCGAGGTCAGCTTGGTTCTGGCACGTTCGGAGCCCAATACAACCGACGGCCGCGGGCTGAGTATGTTTATCATCGAAAAGTGCCCGGAATTGGTCGTGCGGCGCATTGAGGACAAGTTGGGGCTTCACGGCTCTCCCACCTGCGAGCTTCAGTTCAACGGCGTGCCCGCGCTCCTTGTGGGAAAAAGGCGTTTCGGCCTCATACGCTACGTCATGTCCCTTATGAACGGAGCTCGGGTGGCGATCGCGGCCCAAGCCGTCGGAATAGCCGAAGCGGCTTACCAAGAGGCCCTCAAATACGCCCGGGCCAGAATTCAGTTCAAGCGCCCCATCATCGAATTCCCCCAAGTCTTCGACATGCTTACACGCATGAAGGTCGCTATTCAGGCTGCGCGGGCGATCACTTACGAGACAAGCAGGACCGTTGATCTAAGAGACGCTCTTGAAAGGCGTGTAGCCGCCGGTGCTTCCGGGCTGCGGGGAAGGGTCAAAGAGCTTACAGCGCTCTCCTCGGTGCTTACTCCCATTGCAAAAGGCTACGCGTCCGAAATGTCCGTCTCTGTGACCTATGACGCAATGCAGGTCCACGGCGGTCCCGGCTACATGCGCGATTTTCCGATCGAACGCCTGTACAGAGACGCTCGGATCACGACCATTTACGAAGGGACCACCCAGCTTCAAGTGATAGGTGCTTTGGGCGGCATCCTAAGCGGCGTGCTGGGACGCTATCTCCAGCAGCTCGGCGCACAGCCCGTGCCCGAATACGCTGCTGAGCTTGCAGCGCTTTGCGGGGAAGCCCGAGGGCACCTGTACAGAAGCGTAAAGTTCCTGCATACCCTCGACGACAAGACTTACACCGATTACGCGTCGCGGAAGCTTTTCGATATGGCCGCCGAATGCCTGGCCGCGCATTTGTTCCTAAGGCAGGCGGCGGTGGACGAGGACCGCGCTGTTGTAGCAACAAAATTCATAAGCGATGCGCTTCCGAGGATCCGTGCTGCGGCGGATCACATTACGCGCGGCGACCGCTTCACCATAGACAACCGAGAAAAGCTGCTTTAGGGGACAGGGGGGCGTGCCTATGATCCGAAGTCCTCGCTGTCGGAGGACTTGCTTAAGCGCTTGATTTCATCTCTCAGTGCGGCAGCTCTTTCGTAATCCTCGCTCGAAACGGCCCGTTTGAGCTCCTCTTTCAACATATCGATACGGCGTACCGGCTCATGCCGCTTGAGCTGGTTCTTCAGATCGCGGAGTGCTATAAGAGAGCGGGCCTTCTCAAGACGGAAGACAGGGGTATCAACCGCCTGGACGTTTTCGATCTCTTCCAAACCGGCTTCAATAACCTCAACCGCCTCGACCAACCGGCCTTCTTTAGCGAGTTTCACCGCATGGGCCATTGTACGCATGCGCATGATATAAGGCCTGTACTGCTCAATCGTCTGCGCCATCTCAGAATCAGCGGCATAGCGCGTTACAAAATCTGCAAGCTCCAGGTTGCGCGTTGTATCACGGATACATAGATCGTACTCGCCGATGCGGAAAAAGAGCAGATAGCGCTGATAGTAAAGAAGGCCTTCGACGTACAAGCGCTCGAAGTCCTGACGCCCGAGTGTCCAATCGGGGCCGTTGCGCTCCGCAACCTGCTTATAGTACTCCAGGTACGACTCGTAGCCCTCTGGGCGGGCGCCGTCCGGCCGCCCGTGTATTTCATACTGTTCGATTCCAAGAGGAAGGCGCACTTGGAGCTTTTCCCTACCGTCCCAACCGCGGATCCGCCTGACATCGTCATCCTCACGGTAAGGCCATGTAGCCAAAAGATCCGCTATATCGCTTTCCGGACCTGCGCTGAGCGGCAGTTTCGGGCTCTTGTCGTCTGGTACATTCATCGTTTTCCGGTGCTTTCCTGCGTACCTTTTATTTATGTGACCGTGCGTAATCCGTAGCCCCCCCTTCGCCCCTCGATGCCCGCGTTAGCGGGCGCATCCCCCCTTCCCCCGAAAGGGGGGACGGGAGGGGGGGTATCAAGAGACAGCCGGAAGCCGAGCAGTCCGAGTTCACCTGAACGCTTCCGACT
>CAZGYL010000010.1:0-21457 GCA_964529985.1 uncultured Planctomycetia bacterium
GGGAATCCAAAGCCGGCTTGTAGGCTTTTACCTGAACAGAATCCATAACGTCCTTTTTATAACCGGCGATCCGCCGAAAATGTCCCCGACTTATCCGCGCTCAACGGCGGTTTTCGATCTGGATTCCGTAAGCATGATCCGTTACGCACACAGCTTCCTCAACGCCGGGCTGGATTTCGGGGGCCAACCGCTTGGAAGGCACGCAGATCCCCGCACGCATTTTACCATCGGAACGGGCTTTGAGCCGGAGGCCCTTAACCTCGAACGGGAAATCGAAAGGCTCGAGCAAAAAATCGAAGCCGGTGCGGATTACATAATGACGCAGCCTGCTTTCCGAACCGAACCGCTCAAGGTTTTGGAGCCCTACCGTGAGAGGATCCCCATTCTTGTAGGTGTTATGATCTTAAGAAGCCTCGAGATGGCAAAACGAATGGCTGAGATACCCGGCCTTACCATGCCGGAGGCGCTGCTTGAGCGACTTGCCCGTTACGAGAGTCCCGCCGACCAGGTGAAGGTCGGTTGTGATATTGCAGCAGAGCAAATCCGCTGGATTCGGAGTGAAGGCTGGGACGGCCTTTACCTCATGTCACCAGGCTCGCATCGACCTGCCCTGAACGTGCTTCGAGCCGGTCTTTCTTGAGCCGCTGTTGCCCCCTTCCTTCGCCTGCGGAGGTTCAGGTAATATGAAACAAAGCAAGAGGCCAATTTTACGGCAACAGGAGGAATTGAAGTGAAGCGGCGTAGTTTTTTGAAAACGCTCAGTGCAGGAGCTGCAGCTTTTGCAGCTTGCGGGTGCCGAACAGCAGGTGCACGAGCGAAATCAACTGCCAGACCCCCTAACATAGTACTTATGGTGGCTGACGATCTCGGCTACCGCGAGCTTGGTTGCTACGGGCAGCAGAAGATCGAAACACCTCACATAGATGCAATGGCCGCCGGGGGAATTCGTTTCACTCAACACTATGCCGGAGCTCCTGTCTGTGCACCTGCGCGTTGCACGATAATGACGGGGCTTCACGCAGGCCACGCCCCTATAAGAGACAACTGCGAGTTTATGAAAAGTATCTGGGGCGATCGCTTCGGCGGGCAGTACCCCTTGCCTTTGGGGATTCCAACAGTGGCGCAGCTTCTCAAGGAGGCCGGCTATACAACCGGAGCATTCGGCAAATGGGGGCTCGGAGGGGTCGGTACAACCGGAGATCCGTGCCGGCGGGGATTCGACCACTTCTTCGGCTACAACTGTCAAAGGCATGCCCACAATTACTATCCGCGCTACTTGGTAAGCGACGAACGACGGGTCTTTCTTGACGGCAACACGCGCTCTGTTACAGGCAAGGTCTACGCGCCTCAGGTAATAGCCGACGCGCTCCTGAGCTTCATTCGCAACAATCGGGACGTACCCTTTTTCGCATACTACCCGACTATTATCCCGCACTTGCCACTTCAAGTGCCGGAAGAGTTTCTCAAACGCTACAAGGGCCGCTGGCCTGAAAGGCCTTACCGCGGCAGATCGTACCTCCCCCATCCCACTCCTCGCGCCGCTTACGCCGCAATGATCACTTTTATGGATTACCAGGTAGGCAGAATACTTAAGCTTTTGGAGGAGTTGGACCTCGCTGAGAACACGCTGGTCATTTTCACTTCCGACAACGGAACGACGTACTTGAAAGGTCAAGTGGACTACGAGTTTTTCAACAGCGTCGGCAACTTGAGAGGTTTAAAAGGATCTGTGTACGAAGGGGGGATCCGCGTACCGCTCATCGCAAGGTGGCCCGGTAAGATCGCTCCCGGAAGAACAAGCGACCTCCTGTGCGCGCACTACGATCTTTTGGCCACGATTTTGGACGCAGCAGGGCTTCCGGTTCCCAAGCGCACCGACGGGATAAGCTACCTTCCGACCTTGCTGGGATCTCCTTCGCAGCGCGTTCACGATTACCTCTTTTGGGACTTTGCAGGTTACGGAGGCCAGCTTGCCGTGCGCATGGGCAAGTGGAAAGGCGTAAAGAGGAACTTGAGGAAGAATCCCAAATCACCGCTTGAGCTCTACGACCTTGAGACGGATCCCGGCGAAAAACACAACGTTGCAGGGGATCATCCCGATATCGCGCGTACGATCGAAAGAATAATGCTCGAAGCACGGACTAAGCCGGCCGATCGACGCTTCCAGTTCGGCGTCTACCGCAGCTGAAGGAAACCGAAAGCCGACCGTCTCCGGACAACGATTTCACGGTTTCGGATCGAGCCGGAAGGTTCGTTTTTCTCCGAACCACATCCGGCCCAGAGCGGTCATTTGCAGCTCCACGACGGCTTCGCCTTCAAGCCGTTCTACGAGCACCTGCTCGCCTATCTCGGCGTCGGACAGGTACGGAGTGTCGCAGGGGATCGGAATACGCGTCTGGATTTCGGACTTCTCCGTAGTTGCCAGCCAGACGGTGCCTTTCCGGGGAGAAGGCTTACCTGAGGCCGGGAGATTCGATTCACCCGACTGCTTGACCCTCGGTGCGATCCAAACGGCCTCCTGTATGTTTCCTATCGAGGCGCGGACCAGTACCGGGCGGCTGGGCTTGACGCGGATCACCGCCCCGTCAAAAGCCTCGCGCCACACGCCGCCCGCATCGAGTATCTGCAAGTAATTGAATTCCGCATCCAGGTACTTGGGCGGATTACGGCCGTTATAAGGGCGGTTGCCCACAGCGACTTTCGGTGTATTAATCGAGGTGGTTCCTGTTCCAGGGCTTCGTACCTCGAGCATCCGGCCTTTGCTTTTCGCCTGAGCCCATGCAGCCGCCCCCTCGTTGAAAACAACATACCAATAGCCGCCGGGGTGGGCATCCCGGTCTATGGTGAACCACTCGATAGGCCGCTCTAAAGGACGGCGCGCCTTAAGCCTCTTGGCGTAATCTCTTATAAGCATTGCGGCCGGTCTCGGTGTACCGTCGGGATCGATGATTCCGTAATCGCTGCGTTCGTTGACCCGATATCCCCCAGGCCACCACCACGGAGCGGTGCCCGTTGCGCCGGAATCGACACACGCGCGATAAAAGAGCTCGTGGTAATCGGCCTGCTCGGCATACGCCCCGGTATTCGGCTTGCCCGCGGCACGGTCCCAAACACTGCGGCCGAACTCGGCCCACAATACCGGCTTGCCTCGGGTTGTGAACTTCACATAACGGGTTATGAAACAGGCCGCATTATAACCATGTTCACTGTGCGGTATCGCATAACCTTCCGGGCAGATGAAATCTATATGCTTCGGGGTGGCCGTAAAGGTGAAGTCCTGCGGCAGAGTGTTGCCCTGCCGGAAGCTTATCAGGTGATTCGGATCGAGCCGTCGCAGCCGCCGTACCGCAGCGTTCCATTTCGCGCTCATCAGGTCGTCCATAAACCTGCGGTAAGCTGCAACCATAACGCGCCAAGGGCCGTCTTCGCGCATCTGGCGTTCGGTAGGGTCGGCCAGAAAGCCGTCCTTGTCTCTCCGGGCGCGGAATCCCCAGTCAGCCTCAGCCTCCTTGATGCTTCCGTAACGCTCTTTGACCCATTCTGTCCAATCGCGGTTCCAGAGCCCTCGCCGGTCGGCCCGAAACACCCAAGTGCCCGGTTCCCAGATGATGTCGTAGGCAAACAGCACAGCATTATCGACGAGTCGTGCCGCAGAAAGCACGGCTCGGACCGCGGTCTCATTGAACCGCAAAGGTGAAGCGCCGCTGAGAAATCCGAAGACAAGTATGTTGTGTTCCCCGCAGCGCCGCAGAAAATCGATCAGGTTGGGTGCAGACTCGGTTCCACCCAGTTGAACGCTGACCATGTTAACCCCCAGCTCGTCCATAAGCTCCAGGTCGCGCTCAATCTCAACAGGATCGTAGTAGGGAGATTTAAGCCAGCTGGCCGTGAAATCAGCCGGTTCCAAGCCCGATACGTAAAGCGGCCAATAATTAACGCCGATCGGATTCCAGCTCTTTCCGTTTCGCACGAACCGGTTGCCGACCAGGCGTACAAATTCGTGCGACGCCGGTTTGCGCACTCTCAGTACGTGCAAATCATGTTCAACCCGATCAACGACTTCTCCACCGGCTCTCAATTCGACGACCACGCGATAAGCACCGGGTGCAAGCTGCAAAGGAGACAACCCTCGGGCCTCAAGGCGGACGGACTTGTGCGCTTTCACGACCAGCGTTTCCGTTGCTTGTCGCCTTCTCGGGGCCTGCTTATTGAGAGAGACAAGCAAGAAATCGAAACGCACTTCAGCCTCCGTCGTTCCAAAGTTAACCGCCTCGGCTCCGAACCTCACGCTCTGATCCTCGTAGACCGTAAACGCGCTTGCGCCCGCTTGAAGCAAAAAAAGGCCACGGCTCAACCGGTCAAGCGCCCGGACAAGCTGCTCCTTGAGCCAATCGTCTGCTGCAACCGCTCCCGCAGTAACGCCGCAGCACACCAAGGCCGAACGCGCATAAGGCCCTTCGCAGTTAAGGAGCAACCACAGCACGGTGCCGCGCCGGTTGCCTGCCTCATCGGCGGCTTCAACCAGCGGTATCCACCGCCATTTCCGCCTGCGGAAGAATCCCATTCCACGGGGCCGCGCGATACATGAGAATGCCGGGTGGGGAAGCGGGAGCAACCTTGACGGGGCCGAGGAGGCGGCGTTCGCCAAGCCCGTAAGACGCATGTGCGTAGCGCGATCAAGCTGGAAGGTCTTGTAGGGAGGATAAAGTGTTTCAATTGTGGGAAACCGGCTCGGCGTGACCTCCAATTCGGCAAGCGGGTTCGGCGCAACACCGATGTCGTCGATCCAGAATTCGTGCTTGCCGCGGGGCACCTTTGCATGCGATCGTGCAAGGCCGAAGTTGATCACAACGGCTCTATCGAAGTGGACCCTGTCGCCTCGCCCGCCCCTCCTCCGTCCGGTGACAGAGTCATACCAGTACTCAAAATCCCGTTCGGTCAAAACGACCCGGCGCCACTTTTTGCCGAGCTTCACTACGGCCATCCAACGCGATCCATCGCGCTCGCGTACTTCGACAACGACCTGCGGCGTATTCTCATCCGCACGTGCATTGAAACACAGCAGCCAACCTCCGGCAGGAGCGAGCTGTTGTAAAGGCGGCGAATACCACGTGTCCCACTCCGTAACCTCTGCAGCCTTATAATGCAGGCATTTCCCCCGCGCGCCGCTTCTCTCGACAAGC
Organism: uncultured Planctomycetia bacterium; assembly: GCA_964529985.1. Taxonomy (GTDB): domain Bacteria; phylum Planctomycetota; class UBA8108; order UBA8890; family UBA8898; genus CAZGYL01. The sequence goes on from CAZGYL010000010.1 coordinate 5,184, forward strand.
TCAAGCGTCCCGGCGCTCCAGGGCCTGTTGGTTGCACGGCGCCAGCCCTCAAGCCGGTGCATTTTATCGAACTGAAACACCCACTGCGTCGGCCGCACTTCTCGGAGCGCTTTCTGTACAGCGGTCCTTGTCCACCACCGCCTCTGATACAGCCGGGCCGGCTCCTTAAAGGGCGGCCCGCCTACAACAACCAGGTGCCCGCCGCCGCGTAGGAACCGGTCAAGCGGTCCCGCTGCGCTCGTCGGGAATACTGCTGCGTCAGGAAGAAGCAAAGCCTGGAAGCGCTCCGGCCGCATAACTTGCGGATCGCTGACCTCGCGCGCATTGACCAACCGGACCGCATAACCGCGCCGTTTGAGAAACTCAGCCAATCGGGCCGCAGCCCGGCGCGTGGCCGTCGTGCTCAGCTGCTCTTCGCAATAAACCGCAAGGCACAAACGGCTGCCGCCCGCCTCCTGTGGTTTGCCGGAAACAACAGCAACCGTTACGGACCACAACAACGAAACAACGATGGCACCTTGACGCATTGTCCTTGCCTCCGTTTCGTGTACCTCCCGCTGTGCGGGGACAAAACAAGCGGAGCGCTACGGCCGAACAGCGCTCTCCGATTGTATTGTGACAGCGGCTCTGCTTCTTTGCCAACAGCGATCAAGACGAGAGGATCATAAATCACGTGGGTGAAGCCCGATCACCTTCCCGCAGGCGGCTGCAAACTCGAGAATCGCTTGTTGTTCCTCGTACCCCATCCCATCATGATCGTAATCCATCGAGACATTCACCTGGGCCAGGTTTTCAGGTGTCAGGCACTTGTTTGCGTTCGTTGTGAAAGCGTGGATATCAGGTTCGGCATCGAGAAAAGCCGCCTTTAGAGCAAAATCCGCGCGACAATCCACAGGCCGCATGCAGCAACAACACCTTGGACCAGAGTTCCCAGCGTTTGCAACCGGTAGCCCTCTCGTACGCTGAGGTTCGAAAATTGAGTAACGACCCAAAAGTAGCTGTCGTTGGCATGGCTTACCACCATGGAGCCGGCGCCTGCAGCAACAACCGCCACCGCTCTTCCCACTGGACTCGCAAGCCCCAAAGACCCGAGGAGAGGCTCAACCACAGCTGCTGTAGCAGTCATTGCGACTGTGGAAGAGCCTTGCGCCGTCTTAAGCGCCGCAGCAAGCAAAAAAGGCAGCCATACGCCGGCCTTAAGCGTTGAAACGCTGCTTTCAACAGCCTGACCGATCCCTGAGGCTTGAATCACACGCCCGAAAGCTCCGCCGCAGCCTGTTACAACTATGATGGCGGCGGACGCCTTGACCGCCTGGCCCACCCAACCGCCTGAGCCCAGCACTTCGATTCCTGCAGATCTCGCCAGGCCGAAAGCAAGAAGCATGCCTGCTGAAAGAGCAACTAGCGGCTTGCCCAAGAAAGCAATGATCTCAGCCGGAGCAGAGTCTCCGAAAGGCCGTGAAGGTATCGTAGTGAGCGATCCGAGCAAAATGAGACACAGAGGCACAGCGATGGGAAGAAGCGCCTGCACCGCCGAAGGAGCCCCCGGCTGAGGCTGAAGAGGATCGCCTGCAGCCTGAGATGCCTGTTCATCACCTCCGATACCTTTAGCCGCAAGAGCTGCAAATGCCCACCCGGCAAGCAAAGCGGGGAGAGAAACCGCCCCGCCTATCAGCACAACCTGGGCAAGATCCGCTCCCAGCAGCCCTGCTGCTGCAACAGGGCCTGGTGTAGGAGGAACCATGGTGTGAGTGGCATAAAGCCCGAGGCTTAGAGCGATTGCGGCTTGGCCGCGGCCGATCCCGGCTCCCCGCGCCATTGCAAAAGCAAGAGGGCATAGCACGACAAAGCCGGAATCACAGAAAACCGGAATGCTTACAAGGGCTCCGACAAGAAGCAGCGCGGGGATCACCCGGCCCGGGCCCAGCAGGCGCAACGTCCAAGCGGCCAGTATTCCAGCCCCGCCGGATTTCTGCAAAAAAGTTCCTATTACGGTTCCGCAAAGTATCACAAGCCCCACAGCACCTACCGTGCCGCCGAAGCCTTGCTTGATCGCTTCTACAATCTCAGAGCCGCCGAGCCTTCCAGAGGCGAAGCCGTAGAGAAAAGCCGCAGTGAGCAGAACGAGAAAAGGGTGCAGCCGCAGGAGGGAAGTAGCGGCGATAATGAACAGGACCACAAAGAAAAGAAGCGCAAGAAGCCACATGGGAACTCCGGCAGGCAGCGAAAATCCGCTGCGGCCCTCCCGCCCTATTTTTCAAGATCGGCGATGATCTTCTCCAAAATCCTTTTCACGTAGCCGCGCCCCCGCCCGCGGGGTTCAACGTTGTTCTTGTACAGTTCCTTCAGATAAGGAAGGAGCGCGGAAGCCGATTCGTCCAGATCGTCGATCGCTGTCAATGCAAGAAGCACCGTGTAGTAGCCTTGCTTCTTCAGAGAAGAGGTTTCTCTCAAAACCCGCAGGGATTCGGAGACATCGGCCTTGCTTCCGAACTTCCCGAGCACCCATGCTGCAGCGATCCTCACCGCCGGCGCACTGTCGTTCAGCGCCGACCGAAGCTCCTTGCGGCACGAAACAGCGGCATCTTTACCACGCGCCAGAACGCCGAGACATGCCCAGTAGCGCGCCGCGCAGTCAGGTTCCCGGAGCATAGCCGCCTTGAGCCTCTCTAAACCGCCCGCCCCGGGCCGTGAGGCAAGATCGGCGATCGCCATGATACGCTCAAGGGGATAGCGCTCGGGATCATGCCCCATTGTGTAAGGCGCCCCACCGCCCGCGCGGTCGTGGATCTCCTGCTCGGGCAGAAAGCCCAAGTCGCGGATTGCAAGCACGTGCCGCCGGTGCGCTTCCCGCATGCGCTCCAGCACAGATCGGTACTGAGGGAGCGAAGCGAGATTGCGCACCTCATCAGGATCGTTCTTAAGATCGTAGAGCTCTTCGGGCGGACGGGGCTTCCAGAAAGCCGCCTGTTCGGATGTCAGTTTTCCCTGGTCGAAAAGCTCTTTCCATACCCTCGTTGTACGCGTAATAAACATATACCACACATGCTGCCCCGCCGGGAAAAAGGGCATGTAATTGCGCACGTAGATAAAGCGCCTGTCACGCACCGAACGGACCATGTCGTAACGCTCGTCCATACGCCCGCGGAAACCGAAAAGATATCGAGGAGAAGGCTTGCGATACTTCCCCAAGAACGCATGCCCCTGCATATGTTCCGGAGGCTTGATGCCCGCGAGACTCAAGATCGTCGGCGCCAGGTCCACAAAGCTTACCAGGTGTTCCGAAGCTCCTCCGGCCCGCCACTCGGGTCCTGCAAGGTGCCGGTACTTCTCAGGTATGTAAACTATCAAAGGCACGCGTAGTCCGGAGTCGTAGGCGCAGCGCTTGGAGCGGGGCATCCCCGAACCGTGATCGCCGTAAAAGAAAACTATCGTATCTTCGGCGAGACCCGCTTGCCGGAGCTCCCGCAGCCGCTCGCCCACCATTTGATCCATCACCGTTATGTTGTCGTAGTACTGGGCCCAATCTTTTCGCACTTCGGGCGTATCGGGGTGGTAGCGGGGGACCGGCGCTTGGGCCGGATCATGCACAAACCGGTGCGGACGCTTGCGAATCCGGCTCTCATGGGTCACGCCTATGTTGAAAACAGCAAAAAAGGGCTTGCCGGCCGGCCGGTTTTTCCAGTGTGCGCGGCGGGACGACTCGTCCCAAACCTTGCCCGGCTTGACCAAATTGTAGTCTTCTTTCGCGTTGTTGGTGCACCAGTATCCGGCCCGCCTCAGGTATTGGGGATACATAAGCATACCTTCAGGAAGCCGAGTCAGGCTGCGCATATGCTGCGCGCCCAACGAAGTGGAATACATGCCGGAGATAATAGCGGTGCGCGCGGGGGCACACACCGGAGCGTTCGACCATGCATACAGGTAACGCATGCCTCGCTCGGCCAAGCGATCCAGATTCGGTGTATCGGCGTACTTATCCCCATAGCAACCCAAGTGCGGGCCGATATCCTCGCAGGTAAGCCATAAGATGTTCGGCCGGTCTGCACCGAGAAGACACGTAGAGGCGAAACTGAAGAGAAGAGACAATTCAAACAAACGGCGAAGGATCATAAGGAGCCTCCATACCTCACGTGCCCTTTTACATGGTGCACCGCAACCCCGCAGCGGCGCAAGAGTACAACGGCGCTTGGATCAGACCAGAATTTCCAGTTTCTCCGAATCGAACCTTGCGGTTTTTTCCGCTCTGTAGCCCAGCATGGCCATCTGGAGGGTCGTCTGCACGTGGAAAGCCAGATCGATATGGCTTCGCGGCTTCTTGCGGGTGAAGCAGCACTGTACGAAATCCGCAAAGTGCCTCAGGGTGCTTTGTTCTCCCGTGATGGGGACTTTCTTGATTGGACCGCGGTTTCCGAGCGGACGCACCCAGATCTCCTTTCCTTCGAAAGTTATAGTCCCCTTCCAGCCCCGGATCACAGGGCAGCGGCCTCCCGCCCCGCGCGCTCCCGTTGCGAAGTAATCGTTGGCCTGCGTCCCGAGAACCATGATATCCATGCCTTGCTTGTACTGGGCTATGAGATCGAAAGTATCAGGCACTTCGCGCTCGCCGTCATAGCGGTACTTGCCTCCCAAAGCCGTAACCTTTGAAGGGAACCCGGCTGAAACCATGAAAGCCACAGGGGTCAACGAGTGGGGATACAAATCTGTAACCGGGCCGCCCGCGTAATCTTCGTACATGCGCCACCTGAAAAAGCGGCTCACATCAAAAGGCCGTTTCGGCGAATCGCCCAGAAAAGCCTCCCAGTTCAAATCGCGACCGGGTTTTGCATTCGGATCGTCAATGGGCATCCCCCGCTCCCCCCAATCGCCCACACGAAAGTATCCGCACTCAACATGTATGGGCTTGCCGATTGCGCCTTCTTTGATAAGAGCCGCTGCCTGCTGCCAAGCCCCATCGGACATCCCTTGGGTGCCGAGCTGAAAAACGCACCCGCTTTCCTTCACTTCCTTAACGACGCGCTTGGTGAGCTCAAACTGCCGCCAGTGCGTAAAAGGTTTCTCGCAGTAAACATCCTTTTTCGCACGTACCGCATCGATCACCTGATATCCGTGAATATGATCGGGAGTTGCAATAGAAACCGCATCAACGCGCGGATCCTGGAGCAATTCCCGGTGATCCATGTAGGGTTTTCCGCCGTAGCGCCGCGCTGCACGTTCAAGCCGCGGTCGATAAATGTCACACACAGCCACTATTTCAACCGCCGTTCCTTGGTCCTTAAGACGCTTGTAGAAATGAAGGTGAGCGTTACCGCGGCCTCCACAGCCGATTACACCGACACCGAGCCTGTCGTTTGCTCCTTGCGCTTTGAGTGCCGATGCTGCGAACAAAGCGGCACCGTAACTTCCTTTAAGAAAGTGCCTTCGAGCGGTCTTTCGTGCGGCGCACATAACTCCTCCTTTTTCCGTTACAGATGTTCGAGGCCCCGGCATAAGCCGCCGGGACCCTTCATCTTACGACCAATATAAAGCCGCGTTCAACCGGTCAACTTAGCGCCGCAATTCCCGCAGAACTTGTCCCCCGGCTTTATAGGCTTGCCGCACGAGGGACAGAATTTAGGCGCTTCCGTCTTGGGCTTCGTCTGGGGAATCTGCTTGCCGCAATGCGGGCAGAATTTGGCGCCGGCCTGAACCGGCTTACCGCAAGACGGGCACTTGATCGTTGAAGCTGCCGCCTGGGTTCCGGACTGCCCGGCGGCAGCGGAGCCCCGACGCTTTTTAGCCAACCTGAGGAGCTCTGCATCGATTTGCGGTAGCATCTTTTTCAATGCTTCGTCCAAAGCCAAACGCAGGATCTTCCCTTTGTTGTCTTCTGTGAGCTGGAGGTTTGCGTCCGCCTGAGCACCTACCCCAAGAATGGAAATGCCCCACGCTCCGATCGAATCGGTCCTCTTGAATTCGCCGAAATGAGCAGCGACGACCCTTCCGGTCGTAGGGTCAACCATTCGCAGGTCCACACCGCACTCAACTGTGATCCGAGACTTCTTGTTCCGCCAGTCGAAGCCGGTGCTGCTTACAAATGGAATCGGTAAGCTTGCTACATTAATCCCGGTTCCGCTCTGCTCCGCTTTAACGCGGAGATTGGTGATTTTGCCGTAAATCAGGTAATCCACACCGGATACTTTTCCTGACTTTGCAAGCTGGGAAGGATCTACAACGCCTTCAAGGCCCTGTTCCCTCAAGAGCTGGCCCAGCTGGGCCCTTTCGATGACCTCAAAGCGATTGGAAAGCAAAACCAAGCTGGTCAACTGATCGGCGGCCAGGGAGCCGAGGCTTTTATCCTGTACAGCCTTGCCGGACTCTGTAACTAGAAAAGGCGGCACCCCGACCTTTGCGATGGCAATGCCCGGAGGCGGCGGCGGATACTTTCCAACGTTCTTTGTAAGAGTGTCCGCCTCCGCCGTCTCCTGGCTACTCGCACAGCCTACAAAAGCAAGAACCAAACAAGAAAGCAGGCCGATAGATAAAATGCGACCGATCATTGCGTCACCTCCTCGCAAGCAAACCAAGCAACCTCCACCCGCCGGCCGGCGTTCCCCACCTGAACCCGAAGTTCCGGTAACACAAACACCGACCTTCTCCGGCGACAACAGCTGGAATTGTACCCCTCCGGCTTGCTTTACTCCAGTACGATCTGCAAGCGGAGATCACGGCACCGAGTGGAAAACCGCCGCCCTCTAACCCACTCTATCCACGGATCCAAGCGATGGATCTGGGCCGCGGAAGGCCGCTCTGTTCAAAAAGCGCCGCCTCCAGCTCATCTGTGTCTACGCTTCGATCTTTGGCAAGCAGTATCGTCACATTCCCTTTCTTAAGGCTGACTTTAGAGGAGAGAACTTTCACTCCGGCTCCCGCCAACCGTTCCTTGTAGGCTCTTGCCGCCACCTGTGCCTCGGTCCCCAACCCTTTTAGAACCAACGTGATCCGCTCGGCAGGTCCGAACGCTTCGCGGTCAAGCCACCAAATAAGCAGATAAACAAAAGCGGTTCCGGCTACAGCAAGCACAAACCGCCCCAAGCCGCAAAGGCACCCGATTCCGGCACATAAGAAAAGAATCGCTGTCTCTTTCGGGTTTTTAACCGGAGTGCGGAAACGGATGAAACTGCCGAAACCGAAGAGGGCCAGAGCCATACTCGGGTGCCGCCTGACCAAAGCGCCCACCATGGCGCCGGCAACGGCGATCAGAAGGAGGGCCTTGGGCTGCTCGCGTTCGGCCTCGTCTCTGCTTACCTCGCCCATGCGCAGGGGGTGATAAGCAAGCACTGTTGCAAGAAGCGCCGCAACCGGCATTGCGGCCAAGCTCAGGAGCACATCAACAGGTATGCCCCACAGCTCCCCACTCCAAAGCTCAAGCGGCTTGTCCCCGAAACCTAAAAGCTTTCCCAGCCCTTTCTTGGCCGAAGCCGCAGAAGGGGCAACAACTACAGCCAGAAAGCCCAGGAATGCCAAGCGTTTTCGTAACATACCTGCGTGCCGCCGGTTCGATCTACGACTCCTCTCGGTCTCTAAGCCATAGTATCGGTGGGGCCCGAACTGTGCAACCGAAAGGAGCTGGAGTCCGGCGCTTGAGCCTTGACGCAGCAGGCGTAACGGCAGCATCTTGGAGGCATGAACTCAGACTGTAGGCCGGCTGCCGGCAGCTTGTACGGTCGCCCCGGGACGTTCCTGTTTCAGGAGGAAATCTTTATGAAGTCTTCACCCGCACTTCCAGCTACAGGAATCTTTGTTGCAATTGCAGTATTTCTCCCACAGTTCCTCATTGCCTCGCCGGAGAACGCCACCGGAGCAAGTCCAAAGAGGCCGAACATCCTCTTTCTTTTCGCCGACGACCAGCGCGCCGACTCGATCTCAGCCTGGGGCAACCGTTATATCCGCACACCGGCGATCGATTCCCTGGTTGAGCGAGGATTCAGTTTCCGGACGAATTACTGCATGGGATCCATGCACGGGGCCGTCTGCATTCCCAGCCGTGCAATGTTGAATTCCGGCCGATCGCTTTACCACATCCGCATGGACCTGAGAGGCACGCCCATTATGCCCGAGGTATTCCGGCGGGCGGGATACCTGACTTTCGGAACCGGGAAATGGCACAACGGGAAAGAGTCCTTTCTGAGGGGCTTCGAGCAAGGCAAGGCGGTTTTCTTCGGCGGAATGAGCGACCACTTCAAGGTCCCTGTGTACGACGTGGAGCCCGGAGGAACCCTGATAAACCAGAGAATCGGTTCGATGCATTCAAGCCAACTCTTCGCTCAAGCCGCAATTGAGTTTCTGCGTTCGTACCGCGGGAACCGGCCGTTTTACGCTTACGTCGCTTTCACAGCTCCTCACGATCCGAGGGATCCGCCGCTCCCATACCGCAAATACTATTACGCACACCGTCCTCCTCTTCCTGCGAACTTCATGCCCCAGCACCCGTTCAACAACGGAAACTTGATAGGACGCGATGAGAATCTTGCCCCGTGGCCGCGGACGCCCGAGATAATAAGCGACCAGCTTTCCGAATACTACGGTCTTATCACACATTTGGATGAGCAGATTGGAAGAATCCTGCGGGTTCTGAAAGAAAGAGGGCTTGACCGAAACACCATCATCGTCTATGCCGCTGATCACGGACTTGCTCTCGGAAGCCACGGCCTTCTGGGGAAACAAAGCATTTACGAACACTCTATGCGCTGCCCTCTTATTTTTGCGGGCCCAGGGATTCGGCACGGAAGCAGCGAAGCCTTCACCTATCTCTTGGACGTATTTCCCACACTTTGCAGGCTCACCGGGGTTTCGGCCCCGCCTGAGGTCGAAGGCAAGGACCTGAGTTCCATATGGAAAGGCGAAAAGACCGCAGTAAGGGACTCTGTGTACCTCACCTTCGCAAAACACATGCGCTCCATTCGCAAAGGGCGGTGGAAGTTGATCCGCTATCCTCATATCAACTACACGCAGCTTTTCGATCTGCAAAAAGATCCTTACGAGCTCCACAACTTGGCGGACCGCAAGGATCAGGCACAGAGGATACGGTCCCTTACGGCGCTTCTTCGGGCTTGGCAAAAGAAAGTGGGAGACCGCCAGCCGCTTTCCACCGACAAGCCGCAGCGTTTCAAGATCGATTTGACAGGCCACCGCCGCAGACCCGACAAATGGCAACCGGCCTGGATCCGCCGAAAATACTTCGGAGTAGAGTAGTGCCTCCGCTGGAACTTTAAGCGAAGGAGCGTGTTCCGACTCTGAAAGGAGGTTCCTATATGGCTTTGAGAGTGCATAAAGCAGCAGCCTCAGTGCTTCTCGGTCTGTTCGCAGCGTGCAGCGCGCCGGCTCAGAGACCCGATGATGTGCTGGGCCGCTTTAAATCCCCTTCGCCCTGTATCACCGGCCTTGCATGGGACGGGAAGCATATTTGGGCGGCCGACAGAAGACTGCGTGCGATCTTCTGCTTGCAACCTTCAAACGGAAAAACACTATGGCGTTTTCCGGCGCCCGATCTATGGCCGGTCGGTCTTGCTTGGGACGGTGAAGCACTTTGGTGCGCCGACCGGTCCTCTCGAATGCTCTATCGAATGGACACCAGGAGCGGAAGAGTCCTCAAAAAGCGGCGCGTCCGCGCCAAAACGCCTTTCGGCCTCGCCTGGGACGGGAAATCTCTCTGGCTTGCTGACGAAGGAACGCGCAGCATTCTTAAGATAAATCCGGCAAACGGCGCTTTGCTTGAGAAATTCCGGGCACCCGCTTACAAAGTGCAAGGCCTCGCATTCGACGGAACCTACCTTTGGGCTTCCGATCGCCTGGCCGATGAAATCTATGCCCTGACACTGCGTGGAGACGTGCTGTTCGTTGCTAAAGCCCCCGGCCCGTATGCAACGGGCCTTGCGTTTGACGGCAGACATCTTCTTTGCGCCGACTATCAAGTGGATTGTGTTTTTACGCTGCGCTCCACAAGCGATACGTCCGCACACCGCTCGGAGCCTCACCCCGCCATGCTGACTGTGACCCATGAGGCAATAAATTCGGGCCCGGGCAGAATTGCACAGCTTCACGTTTACCTTGCAGTGCCTGAGAACCGTGACAACCAGAAGCTTCTCTCCCCCATACGTTTTGAACCGCAACCCATGGATTTTGTGACCGACGGCTGGGGGCAGCGGTTCGCACACTTCGTGTATCGATCGGTGCCTCCGCGATCCAGCGTCACTTCGCGCATGACGGTAAAAGCAGTACTTTACAAGGTCGACTATTTTCTGCGCCCGGATAAGGTCGGCACTCTGAAAGATATTCCACCTGAGATCCGCAGGCGATATACGAGAGGAGGGAAGAAATACCGCACCGATGACCCGGTTATCGAAAAAGCCGTATCTGAAGCTGTTGGTGCCGAGAAGAATCCTTATTGGATCGCATGGAAAATCTACAGATACCTTCACAGCAAGATACGTTACGAACTTGCCGGCGGCTGGGATGACGCTCCGGTGGTGCTCAAGCGGGGAACGGGCTCGTGCTCGGAATACAGCTTCGCTTTCATAGCCATGGCCCGCAAGGCGGGGCTGCCCGCCCGCTACGTGGGCAGTGTTGTAATCAGAGGCGACGATGCCTCATTCGACGACGTGTTCCACAGGTGGGTTGAGGTCTATCTGCCGCCCTACGGCTGGGTTCCTGTGGATCCAAGCAGCGGGGACAGCGCCAGTCCGCGGATCCGGGCCTTAAGGTTCGGGCATCTTGAAAACAGATACCTGATTACAACTCAGAGCGGCGGGCCTTCCGCATTCTTGGGCTGGGCGTATAACGCGTCAAGCAGGTATCACCTTGAGGAAAAGACCCGTGTGCGCACGGACTTGATAGGAGAATGGGAGCCATTGGGGGAGGCCGGGAACTGAGCTCCGGCTGGGGCGGCTGATCAGAGCCGTACGGGACACGCTACATAACTCACGCAAGAAAGAAGATCACGCGTGGGATCTTCACCGCACTCGAGGCCGGGATCAGGAAGAGTACCACCCGCAAAAAGGAACGCGAGAACCGAGATAGGATCACTCAGGTCAAGAATCCCGTCGTCGTTTGCATCACCTGCATCGGCACACGCAGGCTGCGGGCCTCCTGCAAAAAGATAAGCAAGCATATACACCGCGTCGGCGAGATCCACGGTTCCGTCACCGTTGCCGTCACCGCGCACAAATCCGGTCACAGGAACTCTGAAGATGACCTGCGAAGGCCGAGCGGCGTCAAAGAAAACCGTGTTCCGGGCCTTACGTCTCGGCTGTCCGGGGCCGGGCGGCTCGGCGGTGTTTCCGTTTACGCTGAAGCGCGGGTAATTACTGCTTGATACGGCAAGCCGAATCCGATGCCCGCGGTTGAAAACCAGCGCCGTCTCCCAGAGGTCGATCAGGCAACTGTAAACGCGCCCGGGCTCCATCAACTCTTCACTCTTGCAGCCGTTTCGATAGCGCATGCGAATTATGCCATCACAGACAAGCATTGACCTGCCGTCCGGATAAACGTCACAAAGCTTGGCGGTGAAATCGGTATCAGGCCCGTCGCTTGCTACAAAAAGCCTAACGAGCACCCTGCCGGTTACAACCACAGGCTCTTGCAGGGGCGGGGTGGTGAAAAGCAGTACGTCCGGTCTCTGCTCCACCGGGCGCTGGTCGTAAGGCCCCATGGGCAGATTGAGATTTGCACCTCCGCGTGTCGGAACCGGATTGTCAGGATCAAAGACGTAGGTCGACCAGGCGTCCTCCTCCTGGGGCGCTTCCGTGCTCAGGAGGCCTCCTTGGCGGAGGTAAAAGACAAGAGGCTTTGACGTGACGGGCCAGTCCTCAGCCAGCCGCCACTCATTTCCCGGGGCGTTTGGTTCCCCTACTGCACCCATTAGGTAGTAACAGACCGGCGGGTCACTTTCCAAGCCGTTCGGCTCGCCGCGCAAGTGGTAATCGAACCAAGCATCGGAGTCGGCGTAAACAACCGGAGGCTGCATTGAATTAGGCGGGTAAATGATTTCCCCCACCCCACCATGCGCCCAGGGGCCGATGAGCAGCTTCTGTTTCCCTCTTGCCCCGGGACCGCCCCGGTGTTGCAAGCCCACAAAGCTTTTGACGGCGCCCCGCAGAAAAATGTCATACCAGCCTCCAAGGTGAACCGCTGCTGCGCGTACAACCTCGTAGCGGTTCTCCAAATCTCCGCAGCTCCAGAACGCATCACAGTAGGGATGCTCGAAAATCTCCTCCAGAAAATATGTTGATCCCTGCCCTTGGAGCCAGCCCACGACCAGGCTTTCCCGGAACGCCCCACCCTGGTAAATCGCTTCGCTGTAAAGATCGGCGGCGGCGAACCCTATGTACTGGCAGACCAAGCCGGGAGGCGCTGCGCCCGCAAGCATGTACTGAGTTATACCGCGCGCGGAAGTTCCGAGCGTGCCTATCGAACCGTTGCACCACGGCTGACCGAGAATCCAAAGCACCGTCTCGTAGCCATCCTGAGGCTCGCACCACCCGTCGGTCAGAAACACCTGATCTTTTCCTTCGGAAGAAAATCGGCCGCGCGTATCCTGCGCCACCACGGCATAACCGCGCCGTGCTCTGCCACCGGGGTTGTCGGTGTTCTTGTTGTAAGGAGTTCTGTAAAGCAGAACAGGAAACGGCCCGGGGCCTTCGGGAAGATACACATCGGTTGCGAGGCGCACCCCGTCGCGCATGGGAAGCATAACGGTGAATGAAGGGGCCCCGCAAAGGCTAAGCCCCACTACAAGTGCAAGTGCGAACGGGATCACTCTTCGCATGACATTTCTCCATTATAACGCCTGGGGGGCTGAAAGCTCAGCGCCGGCCTGCAGAGAAGAACCCGCCCAAAAGGAGGGCACTACAAGTCGCGCCATGATCCCTCGTCCATTCAGTGCCTTTAGGCTAAGCGGCCGGAAGTGCGGATTGCAAGTCCCCAAGCCAGGCGGCGCCGGGCCATTCCGCCTTTCGCCGTGTACCCTATCAGTGCAAAACATCGTACTATGCGTTCTCAGGCGTGTCTTTTGGAAAAAGGAGTTCAGCTATGCGCTTACTCAGCCTTCTCTTTGTGGTATTTTTCAGGCTCCCTGTGGTTTGCTCCGCTGAAAAGTCACCTTATGACCGCCTTCCCAAACTGCCTGCTTCTTACCGAAGCAGGCCTCAGAGCGATTGGCTCATTGATCCTACTCCCTTTAAGGCGGGTGTATTCCGCGGAGACCGCCCTGATCGGATCGTCCTTTCAAACGGGCTTGTAAGCCGCGTTTTCAAGCTCAAGCCTAATGCGGCGACAATAGAACTTGAAAACCTTGCAGCCGGCCAAGCGGTTCTAAGGGGAGTCAAGCCTGAAGCGGTCGTCCGCCTCAACGGCATTCGTTTTCCTGTAGGAGGCCTCAAGGGACAGCCCAACTACGCTTACCTGCTTCCCCAATGGATTGAGACGCTTAAAGCCGATCCCCGCGCTTTTCGATTCGCCGGCTTTGAGACCGGAAAGCCCAAAGAACGCTTTCCGTGGAAACGCGTACGCCACCACGCACCTGACTGCGCTTGGCCCCCTCATGGCGTTTACCTGAGAATGGATTATAAACCTCCTCCAATAGCTGTTTCAGAACTTCAAGCAGCTCCCCGCCCGAGCTCCTGGAACCGAAGCCTCTTTTTTGAATCCCGTCCTCCCGCAGCCCGCACTCCCTGGCGTCTTTTCTTATCGGAAAAATGTCTGCAAAACCATTTCCGCCCGTATACTCCCCCTCTGAAAGAAAAGGAATACTGCACTTTCGTCGCCCCTGCCAACTGTTCGGCGTTCCTTGAATGTCCTATTCCGCAACACACCTGTTTGGCCGAAGCGGACTTTCACGCGGGTTCTGATCAGGGAGCAAGTTGGGGGCCCGGCCTTGCTTTGGTGCTCCGGAACTGTACCCTGTGCTTCAAACTCCGCCCTGCGGAAAGCCGCTCCGGAAAGGAAATCCGTTTTGAGAGTTTCGACGGCAGACGCGTCCGCATACACGCTTGGGAATCGGTGAACTTCGACCTCAAACAGCGGTGGTGTTTGAGGATTCGACTTGAAGGTGAGAGGGTGTTTTTTGAGGCTAAACCGCAGTTCGGCCGCTGGCGGACGCAATTCTCCTCCACTTTGCCGCCGGAAGCGGGACGCCCGCGGTTCCTTCGAGTCGGGAAGTTCGACTCGCGGGGGGGAAGCGGAGATTTCAAGGGCGATCAGGGACCGATCGGCGAGTTCCGCATTTACCGTACAGCGGCATACGGAGAGCTTACGGAGGAAGGCCGCAAAGCTCTTATCAAGGAGAAGGAAGCTCTCGGCCGGCAAGAGATTTCAGTGCACTATGAGCTCTACGACGGGATTCCCCTATACAGCAAATGGATAACCGTGCACAATCGCTCCGAAGCGGCTGTGCGCCTGAACAGCTTTAAGAGCGAAATCCTGGCCGCCGTTGAATACTCCTCTCATGTCGAGGATCGAGGAATTCCGTTCCCCCGCCCGAATATCCACGTTGAAACGGATTATTCGTTCGGGGGAATGACCCCTTTCAACACCTCGAGGTTTTCCGTCCACTGGGTTCCGGATCCACAATACAAGACTCAAGTCAATTACCGCCGCAAGAACCCTTGCCTGCTCGAAGTGCGCCCGACATTGGGACCCGACGTGGTACTCAAGCCGCAGGAGACGTTTGAGAGCTTCCGGGCTTTTGTGCTTCTTTGGGACTCCACAGACCGCGAGCGCAAAAGCCTGAGCCTGAGGCGCATGTACCGTACAATCGCTCCATGGGTCACTGAAAATCCCCTGATGTTGCACGTGCGCTGGTCGGATTGGAAGACAGTCAAAAATGCCATAGACCAATGCGCCGACGTAGGTTTTGAAATGGTTATACTGAGCTTCGGGAGCGGCTTTAACGCCGAACGCACCGACAAGGCCTACTTGAAGCAAATGCAAGACTATGCGCGTTACGCAAGGAGTAAAGGCGTCGAAATCGGCGGGTACTCTCTTCTTGCCTCACGCCGGATAAGCGCCGCCGATGATGTTGTAATGCCGCCCGGTAAGCGGCCCACTTTCGGCGCTTCACCTTGTTTGTGCAGCCGCTGGGGACTGGCCTATTTCAGGAAGCTGCGGAGTTTCTTCGAACAGACAGGGTTCACGTTGCTCGAACACGACGGCTCATACCCGGGTGATCCGTGTGACTCTGCCGTGCACCCCGGCCATAGAGGTTTTACAGATTCCCGATGGGCCCAATGGCGGGTGATAACGGATTTCTACAAATGGTGCCGCGCACGCGGCATTTATCTCAATGTGCCTGATTTTTATTATCTTTCAGGCTCCAACAAGTGCGGTATGGGTTACCGCGAGACGAACTGGTCCCTGCCGCGCGAGCAACAGGTGATCCACACCCGACAGAATATCTACGACGGCACTTGGGTGAAGACACCGAGCATGGGCTGGATGTTCGTCCCGCTGACCCAGTATCACGGGGGTGGAGCCGCAGCGACAATTGAGCCTCTTTCAGAGCACTTGGATCATTATGAACGCATGCTCTACTCCAACCTGGCTTTCGGAGTTCAAGCATGCTGGCGCGGGCCGCGGCTCTACGATTCGCCGGCGACCAGAGAACTTGTGAAGCGCTGGGTCGATTGGTTCAAGCGCTACCGCGATATCCTGGAAAGTGATATCGTCCACGGCAGACGGGCGGACGGACGCTCACTGGACTGGGTGCTTCATGTCAATCCCCGGCTCAGACGCAAAGGTATGCTCGTGGTTTTCAATCCTTTGAAACGCACGGTTACCAAGACGCTTCACGTCAACCTCTATTACACAGGTCTGAAGAACACCGCATTAATTCATACCGGCGAAGGCCGGCAGGAAAGATGCACTCTCGATCGAGACTACTGCATTGAGCTTCCTGTCACCGTACAGTCCCGGAACATGAATTGGTTCGTTATCGAAGAGGCGGATCAGGAAGAATCCGAATGAAAAGCGGGGAGCGCCTGCGGCGTCGTTCTCCGCAGCGCTCCCCGCCCTCAACGCCTACAGAGCTTACGGGCAATGCTTGTAGTCGCACTCCGTCATCGGATCGGTGTCGGTCGGATCCTCGCCGCACTCAGGGAAAGGAGCAGGCAAGGGGCCCGTGCCGGCGAAAAGATGCCCGAGCAGCGAGATGGCATCAGCCACATTCACCGCGCTGTCATCGTTCGTATCCGCACTGTCCAGGCAACCGGGAGCAGCCTGGCCGCCGGAGAGATAACCGA
>CAZGYL010000011.1:0-21402 GCA_964529985.1 uncultured Planctomycetia bacterium
TTATGACGGCTTCAGGCTCATGCGGTGGGTCTCCCTTGAAGAATCCGCCAAGGTAAAGCTCAACACCCCCGTGTAAATCTGCGAAAGTATTGGAAATCAGGAGATCGGGGAACCCGTCCCTGTTGAAGTCGCCTAATCTTCCAGTGCCGGATATACCTGCATAATACGGCGAAAGCACAATCGAATCGCCGTTTCCCAAATCGTCATCGAGTTGCAATTCCGCCGGCCAATCAATCCTGCCGAACGTTATAAGCGCGCCTTCCGTTGCTTCAAGTATGCCGCGCAGCAGAATATCCTCGGTCCCATCTGAGTTTAGATCTCCGACCACAGATACGATCTCTGCATTTGAGAAGGAATTCGGGTCTCGAGTGATGCGGCACGTCCCCTCACCTGGATCGTCCCAGTCGTAGTTCGGCCTCAGATCACCGCCTCCGAAGATTATCAAAAGTCCTTTGTTCATTTTGCCGACGATAAGATCATCTATGCCGTCGCCGTTCACATCACCAAGGCTGGGGAACAAATAATCCGCGCCCAAAGGGCCTCCGGCAGGAACCCCTTCAAGACGGAGGTGCGGGATCCACTTCGGATGGACTCCTTCTTGATCAACGACGATATCGGGGTAAATCCCGCCTTCGGTGTATGAAAAACCCGCCGGGAGTCTATCCTCGTTCTCGCCGCATACAACGCGCACGTCCACAGCCCCTGCGGTCTGTCCCTGTGGCACGGTCACCCGGGCTGTTTCCGAGCTTAAGACTTCAACTCTGGGGGCTTCGTGATTGCCGAAAAAGACCTTCATTGCGTCGCAGAATCCGGTTCCATTTAAAAGCACGTCGAATCCGGCGGACAAGGGTCCTGCTGAAGGCTTGATGCTGCAAATGCTAAGCTCCTTGGGTTGGAAATAATCCCCGAAGAATATGTAGACGGAGCTTGGTTCGGGCGGAAGGTTTCCCCTCGCAAAGCCCCGAAATGGAGCCACAATGATTAGATCCTTGCGGCCGTCACCGTCAATGTCACCGCCGCTGCACGCTGCAGCTCCGAGGGTTGTAAGAGACTCGCTTCCGCCTATGGCGACGCCCGGTAGAGAAACTCCGATTTGGTCATCGAAAGCATTTGAAGGAAGTCGGGAGCTTCCAAAGACCACATAGGCGGCCCCCGAGACACGTTGCCCGTTCCATGAAGCCCAAGGTGCGGTGATAAGCACATCGCTGAAACCATCTCCGTTGAGATCCCCGCCGCCGGCTGCAAACGCCCCGAGCAAAGAGGCTTGGGTTCCGACTAAGCGGAACCGGTCAACGCCGACTCGGGAATCCTCAATGTACCCGCCGGATTTCGGCCAGTCGCGTTTGCCGAAAATAACGTACGCACGGCCTTTGACCGCTGAGGTTGTAGAGGGTGTTGAGCCAGGGGCCCCGACGCAAAAATCGTTCAAACCGTCGCCGTTTACATCCCCTGCCGGTGCAACGCTGTCGCCGAACTGAGAGGAGTCCGTCGGGCCCCAAAATGAGATTGCATGGATTCCGTCATGGGCCGAAAAACGTTCGGGGAAACTCCGGGCGCCGAGAACCACGGTGAAAGCGCCGGGCATACCCGTCCCCCCGGGGCCCCGTGCCAGAGGGGCTCCCACGACAAGGTCGTCAAGGCCGTCGCCGTTTAAATCGCCGACACCCGCGAAGCTCTCACCGAAAAGATCTCCAATCAGCCGGGTTGAGTCTTTTCCACGAAGCCCGGAGATCACAAAACCGGGAAGCGTATCACCAACACGCGATATGTCCAATTCGGCACCTTCGCGGACCTCGAAGCCTCCGAATAATACGTATAACCAACCTGCAAATTCAGCGTTATCCAGGAAGCCCGGCTTTACACTGTTCGAGAAAGCAAAATCTTCTCTGCCATCACCGTTTATATCCCCTATGCGCTTTGCCGCCCCCAAACCCCTGTTCTCGGAGCCATCGAAGAAAAGGATCGATCTGAGACCGCCGGAGGGCGGATCGGCAGGGTTAAAACGCTCCGGCAGAGAAGGAGCGCCGAAGATGAGTCGAATTTCCCACCTGCTTGTCCGCTGATCTTCTCTCAGGCCGTATGTTATAAAGAAATCGTCGTAGCCGTCCTTGTCAACATCACCGGCCGGGCCGTAGGCTTCAAGCACCGGGCCATCGCTGCGCCAGTCGGCAAGTTCAATGTGGGACAAATCGGAAAGAGTCTGCTCCTGCCGGAGAAGCGGACTTCCAAGAATGATGTATCGATTCACGGCGAAATCCTCGAGGCCGTCTCCGTTTATATCTCCTATGAAGGCCGCCGGTCCTCCCTGCCCGTGATCACCTAGGTCCAAAAGGAAAGCTCCTTTCCCGGATCGGCAGCCCTCCGCTTGTACATCGGCTATCCAAGGAGCGGCTTCGGTTATCCCGCACACCGAGACCAGGAGAAACGCGAACGAGTTAAAGAGATACATTCTTTTTATTTCTGTCATAAGTCACCTCAAGTCCGGTTTATTGTTCTTGCGCTCGCCTTCCCCGTTAATGATAAGGAACGCGCGTATCGCCGCCTCTTCGGCTCTTTCTTTTTCGGCTTCGGCAAGGCGATAAAGTTCAGGGTAATCTTCCGGATAGAAGTAATAGATTCGGAATGATCCGGCGTCTTCGGAAGGCTCGGCAACTGTAATAGTGACTCCCGGGACTGCAGGAGGCGGCTTATCCCTTGGATATTCGACATAGGCTCCTTCCGACCGTAGACGTTCAAGCTCGGGTCTTACAAGTTCCTCGAAACGGAGCTGCCTCGCGGTACGGGCGAAAAAACGATAATCTTCTACAGCTTCTTTGAGCTTTGAAAGTTCCTCAGCGGTAAGTTGCCTTCCTTCAGGGTTCCATTTTGGGTCCTTAAGAAGACCATGAAGGTCTCCGTTGACAAGCCAGTCGAAGGGCAGCCCTTGAAGCCGCTCGCGGAAGGCTTCCACTTCGGCCCTTTCCTCCTCGGTAAGCGGCTTCACCGAGTCTAGGCTCCGCAACCGGACTCCGGCCTTATCCTTTGTTTGGCCCCCGTTCCTTGAAGGGGACTTGTCTTTCTGCTTTTGAGATCCTTGCACCTTCCGAGCGGATTTGACGGCGGCGGATAGTTGGTTAAGCCTCCTTCTTAAATCTCCGACCGCAGCATGAAGGCGGGTCACCTCTCCCGTGAGCTTCAATGCGGCCGACTCAATCCTCTTGCACTGGGCTTCAATGCCGGAGGACACGAGACGCTTAGCCGTGTGAATCAGCCCCAGGTTTGCAAACACAAGGGAGATCAGTAAGACCGAAGCGATTGTCGGAATAAGAGTGCTGCGCATTTCTTTCTCCGCATTAGCAAAGGCCTACCCACGCACTCACTTCATGGGTGTACGACAGTGCATTGGTGCTCGCCCGTGCAGAACCCGGGACTGGCCACTACATCGGTTTTGAACAGCCCGTTCTGGGTTTTATCTTTTAACTCGCCGGCGTTTACTGTGTGAAGAATGTGCCACTTGGTGCCGCCCACCCCATTGTCATCGCAAATACCTGTGAATACGCTCGGGGTTATCGAACAATTCTTCAGATTGTTTGAGCCAGGAGCCGCTACCCCGAAGTACACCGTGTGGCACGTGTTATTGTCGGCCACGAACGTTGTGTCAAGGGAGAAGCTGAAACTCCCGTCCGCGTTGGCCTGTGTTTGGGTGGGCTGGTACACATCCCACCCGATCTCGCAGGCTCTTCCGATAGCTGTGATCATCAGGCAGAGACCAATGCAGAACGCCAGACAAACGACGGTCTTCTTCAGCATTTTCGCACCTCCTTTTCAGCCGTAAGCGACGGTATGAGATTCTTAGGAATTAAGATCGACCCTAAGACACCAAAGAAAGCGATCGGTCAGGAGGTGCTCTAGGCAGGGGCAGCCTGACAAGGCTGGGGTTCTTCTCTCTCTCTCTCTGCTTGTTCAGCCGCTAATTCGTGATCAGCCTTACTTTTGGCGGGTGGCATAAGCATTTTTCTCCATCATTTGCAAATCGGGCACACGTTATTCGCATCGACTTACCTCTACTGAGATTAATTTTATCAATCAAGAAAGCGGATGCAAGAACCAAAACCAATTTGGTTAATAGTCGAATCCCTGGCTCAGGGCTCCAGATACTCCTTGTTTTGGCATCAAGTGAGTGCTAAACACCAATAGGCCATATGTCGTGCTTGACCACGCCGCTTTGCACTACATGTTGGGGCGAAGGTCGTATTGTTAGGAGGGGGTGTCTTGAGGAACCTGGGGGAAACGCATGCCGCGCTTCCGTACATACCCCTTAGCAGCTCAATGCCCGCGACGATACGAAAGGGTGCGGCGGCCCTCGCGACTGAGGGGCGATAGGCCTCCGGTTTTTTATCGCTTGAGGTGGTAATCGAGCCACTTGAAAGCTGTCTTGCGTGCCTCGGGGGGCACGGCGTGGCCTCGGTTGTGAACGAAAAGACCGCAGCCTGCGGGATTTTCCAGGAGGTCCCAAAGCGGAAGGACCACTTGGACGTAAGGGCGGCTCTTGGTGCCGTCAGCGCTGTTGCCTCCTATAAGCAGCCAAGCGCGCGGTGCGATAAGCGCTAAAATGTCCGTGCAGCGGTAAAGCTCGGGGTGCTTCCTTATCTCAGAGCCGAGGTACCAGGGATCAGCGTAGTTGGAAAAGCTGAAGGCGACACCTCCTTCGCTTGAAACGCCACAGCGCACCCGCTGGTCAAAAGCCATCAGGAACGTTACCTCCTTGCCTCCCAGAGAATGCCCGATTGCTCCGATTCTTCTCTGATCAACCTGCTTCAAACCAAGCAGATAATCCAAAGCCGTTGAAGCGTCGGCGATCATTTTAGCCATCCCGCGCACACCGGGGTGTCTTTCCTGAAACGCTGCAACAGCGCCGCGCCACCTGCCGAGTTTCTTGCGAAGCCGGGGCGGCACAGGGTAATACCAGAGGAAATTTTCAGGTGCAATCGTTACATATCCGCGCTTAGCAAGGTCAAGCGCAAAGGCCTTCTCAGGTTGAGCGCCAAGCCCTGCCGGCTGGCGGATCGTCTCGTCGGTCGTTGAATGGAGGCAGAGACAGGCGGGGAAAGGCCCTTTGCCCTGCGGGGTAAAAAGATAACAGGGCATCCAAATCTCGCTCTCCACTTCAAGAGCAAGCTTTGTACGCGTGATTCCGCCGGGAAGCTCCACACGCTCAAACACGCGTGCCCTGGGCTTTTTGGGCCTCGGACACCGGCCGAGAAAGTCACACCAGTGCTTCAGAATCGAGGCGCGCTTCACCTTCCAGGCCTCCTTTGTTTTGATCCCGCCCGAAAGGGGATCTCCGATTTGCCGGCGAAGCTCGGGGGTAAGAGAGCCTTTCGGCCTGAGTTCCTCAATCCACTTCGGAATCCGAAACGGAGCGGAAGAGAGAAGCATAAAGCACGTCAGACAGCAGGCGGCCATAATCATCACCTCGCTTCAGAGGAACTTACCAAAGCTCATAAACAGCCTTTCTTACAGAAAAAGCGTCGTTGCCTGAAAAAACAAGGTAAAGGGCTTTTTGCTCGGGCAGAAACCATTTTGTCGGAAAAGACGCGCTTTCGCCGGGGCCGATGTCCCACTTAGGTGCGTAGTAAACGGTCCGCCAGGGTCCCCAAGGCTCGGGCGCTTCGTATACGGCAATGCCGCCTTCAAACCTGGTGTCCTCTTTGCCGAAGGTCTGCACCCAAAGGTAGCGCTTTAAAGTAGGGTGGTAGGAAACACCGGATCTGCGGCATTTGCCGGGGTTGTGGAAAATCGGCCGCCGGTCATTTATATTCGGGCTGAAAATCGGCTCTCCTTTCTTGTCAAAACCGCTGAAGAAGCTATAGGCATTGCGGTTGAGTATCTGCTCTCCGGGCACCCTTGCCATGACCATAGCGTCTGCGTAGCTGTACGCGTCATCACTTTCGGGCGAATAAATGTAAACAAAGCCGTCTCTTGCACCTTCGTAATTGCGCCCGAAGTTTAGAAACGTAAGGCAACCGAAGTTTTCCTTGAAGCGCCAAGGCGCCCAGGACCAGGTGCGTGCATGATCGCGTGACCAAGCAACTTGGGAATTGCCTGTGTTTCGGACCAAAAGGTAAAGCACCCCTTTTACCATTAGAATACCGCTTGCTTTCGGCCCGCGGGCTCCGTCGCCTGTGCGTTCTCCTGTGGGCGAGCGAATGTTTGAGCCCTTAAAGTTGGGCGGCATTCCGCTTACCTTTGCAAAGCCCAAGCTCAATTTGCGTTCCGCTTTGGGGGCGAACCCGCGGCCGTCGCCGTAAGCTGTGTACAGATCGCCGTCGTCAGCCCACGTAAGGGGCCAATTGTCACTTCCTTTTGCAGCGCGTTTTATCGTTTGAGGCCGAGCCCACCTAAGGCCGCGGAAAACTTCACTTGGAGGCACAGGCGGCTCTACAACAGCTCTAAAGATCAAGCGCAGCAAGCCGGCTACGCGCTCACCGCCCCAGCCCGGCGGGCCGGGAAGTTGACTGCGGCGCGATCCCGTGCCCAAGCGCACAACAACAAGGTCCAGACTCGGACAAACCGCAACGAAACTGTCTCCGAGCCCCAAGGCCCAAAACGTATCGCGCGGCAGACCGGAAAATCGAGCTCCCGCGTTGCTTACCCAGTAGAAAGCATATCCCGGGTAAGGTCCCGGAAGTTCGGTAGGGCTTGTTGCTTCCTTTACATAAGCCTTTGAGAGAATCTGTCTGTCACCCCATCTGCCTTTCATGAGGTAAAGGTATCCGATACGCGCAAGCGCTCGGTGCGTGATCCGGATCCCTGAGGCGAATTCCCGGCTTACGATACCGTTTATTTTGCGAGACCTGTAGGCATTCGCGCGCCAGCGCCAAGAGCCCTCCGGCACTCCCAGGGGTTTCATGACCTCCCGGCGCAATACTTCCTTTAGATTTTCCTTGAAACGCAGGGTAAGGAGCTCAGCAAGCATATTTGAAGTGTCGTTGCTGTAAAGACCGCGCGTGCCGGGACGATAAACAAGCTTAGGAGGCCTGCCGTCATCGAATCCCGCCGTCATTGTCGCAAGGTGCCGCACCCGGATAAGACTAAGATAACCGGTGCTCTTATTCTCGCGCCTGCCCGTCCCCAAGGCCGGATAATATTTAACCGCAGGCTGATCAAGGGAGAGAAGCCCGCGGTCAAGCGCGATCCCAAGAAGTGTCGCACCTATAGAGCCCTTTGTGGCGCTTTTTATATCAGCCAAGTAGGAAGGTGAGCCCCACTCGTAAAGCAGGTAACCGCTCCGAACAACACACCCCGATCCGCCTCCGTACTTCTGTGCATAGCGGGCTGCCTCCTTGAGGGCTTCGCTCCTGAGCCCCAAGCCCTCGGGCCGCGCTTTCAGCCAGGTCTTTTTCGGAAACACGATCCGCGGCGGATCGTAAACCCGAAGCGGAAGGAGGTGCGAGGGCGCGGTACGTTGGGCAGCGGAAGGCAAAGCGCCTAAAGGGGAGAAGAGTACGAGGAGGATTCGGAAAAATCTGCGTGCCTTCAGCATGGTGTTTTTTCCTCAGCCAGCGTTTGAGAACACCTACAAAGTGATCGTAGCCCAGAGGGAGGGGGCTGGACAACAGAGCGGCATTGAGGATAAGGTCGATTAGTGCGGACACTTTGAACGTAAGGAGACCCTGCTGTGAGAGGATCAAAGATTTCAGGCTTTCTTGCTGCAAGTTCTTTTCTCTTGCTTGCTTCGATAACGGCCCGCGGCGCCAGGCCCCCTTCGGAGAAGGATCCGGACGTACGCTTCTCAATCCCATGGGTTTCAGAAGGGAAAGCCTTTTTTGAAGCGGACACACTGGGGCACAAGCCCGCCGGCGCATTGGGTCGCATTTGTGTACGCAACGGTCACCTTGCTTTTGAGCGCGGCGGCCGGGCCCGCTTTTGGGGAGTCAATCTCTCCGGGGGTGCATGCTTCCCACCCCGCGAAATCGTCCCTAAGCTTGTGGAACGTATCAGGCGTTTTGGATTCAATCTCGTGCGGCTCCACGGCATGGATGCCTCATGGGGCCGCGGGATTTTCGACAGGCGTTTCAACGATACAAGACACCTGGATCCCGAGCAGCTCAAGCGGCTTGATTACCTTACTGCCGAACTCAAGAGGCAAGGTATCTACATCAACATGAACCTTCATGTGGGAAGGCGGTTTAAGAGCGGGGACGGGTTACCTCAAACCCAATGGCTGAGCTACGCCAAATACACAACCATCTTCGACAGGCGGATGATAGAACTCCAAAAGGAATATGCAAAGAAACTCCTCGGGCATGTCAATCTTTACACCGGACTTTCTTACGCTAAGGATCCGTCGGTGATCATCGTTGAGCTCACAAATGAAAACTCTCTTTTCGGCGGCTGGACGCGGGGCTTTCTTCGGGGCAGGCAGCGCGAGCGGCCGAGAAGCGGCTGGACCGACATTCCGCCTTACTACGCAGAAGAACTTACAGCGCTTTTCAACAAGTGGCTTAAGAAGCGCTACGGCGACAGGAGAAAGCTTGCTTCCGTTTGGAATCAAGGTGCAAGGCGTGCAGGGCCGCAGCTTCTGCGAAACGGGGAGTTCGAAGCGGGTAAAGCGGGCTGGGAGCTTAGCGTCAGGGGGAAGGCCGGTGCAAAGTTTGAAGTCGTTAGGCAGGGCGGGGGAGCTTGTGGAAAGGTTACGGTGAGCTCAACCGGAGCAAAGAGCTGGTACGTTATGCTTACTCAAAGGCCGCTTGAACTTAAGGGCGGTGAGCGGTACAGCGTAAGCTTCCGCGCCCGAGCGGTACCGCCGCGGCGGCTTTATGCAGAAGTCTGCAGGCTCAGGCCCTACGAAGGTTACGGATCGGCCGGGTTCCAAGTGGGGGAGAAGTGGCGGCAGTTCCGCTTCAGTTTCAAAGCCCCCCGAGAGGTGCACCCGGCACGCTTGAGCTTCCATTTTGCGAGAGATAAGGGAGAGGTTTGGATAGACTCGGTGGTGCTTCAGAGCTCAGCCGTTCTCGGGCTCGGGCCGGGTGAGGATCCTGAAGCAGGAACGGTAAGGCGCCTTGCACCTGAGGATTTTCAAACCGTCACCGAGGCCAGGTTCCGTGACGAAGCCCGATTTTATTTCGAGACCGAATGCGCTTATTACAAGGAAATGGCGGAATTCCTCCGCAAGGAAGTCGGTGTCGAAGCTCTAATAGAGGGAACGAACCACAACTACGGCCTCCCCTGCCTCTGGGCAGAGTCAACGCTTGACCTGATGGATTGCCATGCCTACTGGCAGCACCCGCACTTCCCGCGCCGGCCTTGGTCGCGGACCGATTGGACGATAGGTAACAGCGCAATGCTTGACTCGCCGCGCAAGACGACGATTGCAGCTCTGTGCCGTTCGGCGGTTTCGGGAAAGCCCTTTACGGTAAGCGAGTACAATCATCCCTTCCCGAACGAATACGCTTGCGAAATGCCTCTTCTCATAGCAGCCTACGGCGCACTTCAGGATTGGGATGCGGTCTACTTGTATACATTCTGTCATAGATACACAGATAGAGAACTGAGCGGTGACGTGGTAACCGGTTACTTTGATATTTGCAACGAGGTGACGAAGCTTGCGCAAATGCCTGTGGCATCGGTGCTTTTCAGGAGGGGAGATGTAAGAGCTGCGCGCAAAGTAGTGGAAGTTCAATTCGGCACGAATCATATTTTCGACAGCCTCAAGGTGGTCAGGTGGCGCCGCGGCTTTGAACTGGAGGGCGAACTTTCACCATTGCTTCCCCTTGTGCACAGGTACAGAGTCAAGGCGTTCGGGGCCTCAAGAACGACAAGAGCTTCTGAGATCGGGTTTAAAGAGCCACAGGGGACCGTGGTAAGCGATACGGGAGAGCTCAAGTGGCATAGAACAGAGGAGAAACGCAACTAC
Organism: uncultured Planctomycetia bacterium; assembly: GCA_964529985.1. Taxonomy (GTDB): domain Bacteria; phylum Planctomycetota; class UBA8108; order UBA8890; family UBA8898; genus CAZGYL01. Next base: position 9,899 of record CAZGYL010000011.1, read on the forward strand.
CTTACGATCGATACGGACAGAGTGCAGGCGGCGCTCGGCTGGATCGGAGGGAAGAAGATAAAACTGAAGAACGTTGAGATCGAGGTGGAAACGCCCTTCTGTGCGGTGAGCGTTGTAAGCCTTGATGGACTGCCTGTTGGAAGTTCAAAGCGCCTTCTTGTCACAGCGGTCGCCCGCTGCGCGAATACAGGTATGAAGTGGAATCCCGAACGCACGAGTATAAGTGACAGGTGGGGCGGGCCTCCTCTTCTCATTGAGCCTGTAGCAGGCAGTATCTTTTTGAAGCGGGACCCCGGAGCACCTGCCCTTCTGCTCCGACTCCTTGATTATACAGGAAGCGCAAAACCTCAATCTGAGCCCTTTGGAGGGGTGCTGAGGCTTCCCGAGCGGCCTGAAACCGTTTGGTACGCTTTGGAAGCGCGCAGGTAAACGGCCGCTCGGCCTCAGCGGCCGCAGTTCCCGGGCACTTTGTTACGAGCATGAAGGAGCTTTCGGCTTCAAGCGCCGAAAGTTGCGCCCAGAAGCAAAATAAGCAAAAGCCCGATGCCCCCTGTCTGGCCCTGTGTGGTTATCCTAAGCCCCGCGGGGACCTCTTGAACGAAAAATGTCTGCTCCAGAAGGTGTGGGATCAGAGCCCGGGCGCTCGGCAGATCTGCTGCGGCGAGTTCAAGGCCTTCTCTCTGAGCTTCGGCGAGGAACACCGTCGCTGCCGGCAGTAGTGCGCCGTAAAGCGTGCGTGCGTAAAAGGGGGTGTCGCAGAAAAAGAACCCTTTCGTACCTTCAGGCAACTTAATACCTTTGGCTGCTGCAAGTCCCTCTGCGGTCTCACCGCGTGCGAGAAATGATTTTATAGCTTGCGGGAAAAGGCTTACAAGCAGGTAATTCCGGGCCACACAAAAGGCGGGAGCCACCGGCATATCGGAACCGAGTCCCACGGGATTGAAAAAGTAAAGCGTTGCGTCCCCTATGGAAACTTCTTCGAGCCGGACCGCACGTCTCCTTCGGCCGAAGGCGCTCTTGTTCTGTCTCAGCTCTTTGCGAATGGCTTGGGCAAGACGCCGGGCCGATTCCTTGAATTTTGCAGCGTCGTCCAGCGACCAGGCCAGGGTAAGCCCCGCTGGAACTGCGCCGCCTTCAAGTTTGGTATCCCAGATGAGAATCGTATCGCCGAGAGGTCTAAAAATGTCGTTCAGAATATGCATCCCTGTTTCCTTCCTGAATCCTTCGATGGCTTCGGTTTCCCAATCGGGGCCGATTAAGGGATCAAAGGTCAGAGCGAAGGTGCACAGCTCCCGCCAGAGTTCCAGAGGCTCAATCTTCACAGCGCAAGCAAAAGCCGCCTCTTCAGGGATCGCAGCGAGGTCTTGAAGGGTAAGGGGCTTGGTTCCGGCACAAAGCTGAAGGAGCCCGCTCGGCGGGCCTGAAGTTTCAAGGAGCATGCGGCTTACCTGACCGCGGCCCTCAAGCCCGGCCTCGCAGAAAACAGCCTTCAAGCTGCTGAGGCCCAGAAAATCAAACAGCTTGTTGGCAAAGCCGGGTCGAATACCGGCGAAAAACTCAAAGAGCCTCTGGCAGTCGAGGTAAAGGCGCATGGAAGGCCTCTCTACCGCTACGCGTCCGAAAGATTTCTCAAGTTCGGGATTCCCTCCTTGAAGTCTTCCACTGAGCACTCCGGCCATGAAACCGGCTGTTTTGCGGCCTACCGAGATCAAGAGGAAGTTTTCCGTAAGGGCCCACATAATGGGGGTGCGCGGGTTAAGTGCACGGAGCCTTCGGAATGTTACTCCATCGATGATCTCAACCGCTGGTTCTCCACCCGGCCGGTCGCCTCGGCCCCCTTGAAGCCGGCTTTCCAAGATGCGCATGAATCTGCTTCCTTCCGCAGCCTGCTGTCCCAGGTTTACGGCAAGGCCTGCTTCGAGCGAAGGCGCTGCGCCCTGGTGAGGGAAGCCGCCGAAGAAAATGCAACCCGGCCGGCTGAAAAGGACCTCGGAAAAGGATAAGGCCTCAAGCGGCAGGCTAACCCGTTCTTTCCGTTCCAACTGCTTGAGGAGGCTTGCAAGAGCCTTTCTTGTTTTCTGCTTGAAGATCCTGACTTCCTTCTGCGCTGCAAGCCTCTCAGCCTGGTTGCTTGAAGCAGGATCAGGCTCGCCCGTACCGTACCACTGAAGGATCAAGATCGGTTGGGGTGGGGTCAGAGCAAGTATCTTTCCGTCCGGAGGAAGAGGCGGGACTCCTTGCAGAAAGGTGGAAGGGCCTCCAAGGCCGAGAATCAAAAGCAAAGAAAGAGCAGCAGTGCTTGCCATTTTTCGCCTCCTGTTTTACGAGTTGCATTGGCGTTGAAAAATGAAAAGCCTCATTCTCGCGTGTATTGCCCGGCTGGTCAACTCTCAAAAAGGAAGGGAAAGATGCCCGCCGAACGCCTTTATTCCTTTGCGGCGGATCAGGCGGCTTTGGATTCCCGCATAGCTTCGAACCTGAAGTGACAGCCTGAGCGAATTGACGCCGGGGTCCGCTCCGTGCGGAAGGTCGGCTGGAGTCGCTTTCAGGGTTGAATGTCGGCCTCTTGTGGCTCATAGTTGTGGGGCTATGGGTTTCAACGCGCACGAACGGAATTTGGTGGCCCTTTGCTGCCTGGGACACGCGGTTTGTCACCTGGGGCTTCTTGTTTTCCCGGGCGCACTTCTTTCCATTAAGGAGGAATTCGGACTTTCGCCTTTTGCAGTTACCGCGCTGCCTCTTATGGGCTATGTACTCCTTGGATTGGGAGCGCTTCCCGCAGGGCTTGTCATAGACAAGTGGGGATCCCGCAGGGTACTTGCGGTTTATTTCTCGGCACTTGGTTTCTGGGCCTTGCTTACAGCGTGCGCGCGCTCACCGGTACTTCTCGTTGCGGGGCTTACAGGCCTTGGGGCCTCAGCGAGCCTTTATCATCCCGCTGGCCTGACCTTGATTTCTCATGAGGTACTGCTTAGAGGCAGGGCCATGGGGATCCACGGCATAGTAGGAAGCTTGGGTGTAGCGCTGGGGCCGGTTGTAGGGCTTGCAGCCGGCGGGCTCGGTTCTTGGCGCTTGGCTTACGTTGTTGTGGCTCTTGCAGCAGGAGGCGGAGCGCTTTGGGCGCTCACCTACGCGCGGAGAACTGCCGCAAGCTGCCGGCCGAAACACACCAGGGCGGACGGTGTGGGACCCTTGAGGCGCTTCCTGCCGCTTCTTTACCTTGCCATGATCTGCGGAGGATTGACCTACCGAGCCTTGATTACGGTTCTGCCTGCCTTTCTTGTAGGGGAGTCTCCTCAGGGAGCCTTGGAAAAAGGCGCAGCCGGCACATTCTCGGTTCTCATTGTGGGGGGACTCGGCCAGCTTATCGGGGGCAGACTTTCAGATTCCATAAGTCCCGCACGGCTTTACGCCCTACTTGTTGCAGCTGCCGTTCCCTTTGCTGTGCTGCTCGGCCTTGGGTTGGGGCCGAGCGTTCCGCTGGCAGCTCTTCTTGCATTCTTCTTATTCTCGGTTCAACCTGTTGAGAACAACCTTCTTGCACAAGCTACGCCTCCGGAGCGGCGCGCTACGCTTTACGGCTTGAAGTTCGCACCGGCCTTCGGGATAGGGGCCTTCGGAACGGCGCTTGCAGGTGCGATTTGGGAGTTTACAGGCGGCCTGCAAGGAGTTTTTTTCTGTGTGGCGGCGCTTCTTTCCTTAATGGCTTTCTTTGTGGGTATTGCAAACCGGGCGGCGAGGCGGGCTGAGGCTTCAGGGCCTGAGTGACCTAAGGGTGGGTTGTGAAGAATTGAGTTTCGCAGTGCGCGCGATATCATAAAGCGGTTTCGAGGTTCTTGAAAGGCCTGAGATAATGGCCAGGCGCAAGCGTATAATCGTTGATTGCTACACTGATGAGCCCGCGGGACTCGGTGTGCCCCCTTTTCTGGGGGTTTACCCGCGATATGTGGCCGGCAGGTGGACCGATCCCGCCACCTATCTCACTATAGATGATCTCAGGCTGCATGCTCTCTGGAAAAAGACGGGCGGCAGGCTGCCTGATTTTGATCCCCCGGAGGGTAAGACGCGGATTGACATCATAAACCGCACGCGATCACCCGAAGAGGTGGATCAGGTCCTGAGATCGGCTGACCGCATCTTTATAATCGCAGGAGTGCAAACTCCGGGGAAATACCTCCGCGCCCGACCCGGCACTGTGAGGGAAGTGCTTTCTCTGCTTCGAGGTTTGAAATGCCGGCTTGTTTTGGTGGGGCCTGCAGCCTCAGGCGGTACTCAACTTCGCGGGGGTACTTCGCCCGAGCGTTTTGATCCGCGCGCTTTTGAAGAGATTTGGGAGAACGTTTATGAGGATTACGACGAGCTGCGTGAACTTGCGTTGCGGGGCGCTTCGATTCTGCGGCAGATCCCGGATCTGCGGGTCGTTGAGATAGAAACCGGAAGAGGCTGCCCGCGGTCGCCCGGCTGCTCCTTTTGCACGGAGCCGCTTAAGGGGGCCGTTGCTTGGCGGCGGCCTGAAGACGTGCGCGCTGAGGTAGAGGCGCTCTGGGAGCATGGAGCGCGTTACTTTCGACTCGGAAAGCAAAGTTGTCTTTTCAGCTACTCAGGCGGTGATACCGGGAAGCTGAAGGAGTTGCTTGAGCCCCTATGGCGCCTCGGGCCCTGCGTACTTCACATTGATAATGCGAATCCTGAGATGGTGACCGAGGAACGCGCCGCGCTTATCGTCCGGTACACAACGCCTGGGAGTACTGCAGCGTTGGGGGTCGAATCTTTTGATCCTGAAGTCAGGCGTGCAAACAATTTGAATGCCGATGTGGCTCAAATCCTCGAAGCTGTGAGGATTCTCAACGAGGTGGGGTCCGTGCGCGGGGAGAACGGGCTGCCCTGGCTTCTTCCGGGAATAAACATTTTACTTGGGCTTGTGGGCGAGACCCGAGAGACACTGGAGATAAACCTCAAACAGCTTAAAGAGATTCTTGCGGCCGGTTACCTTATCCGGAGGATAAATATCCGCCAAGTTGTGCCGTTTCCGGGCACAGAGCTTGCACGGCAGGCTGGAACCAAGTTCCTGAGGAAGAACAGGCAGCTTTACGCGCGTTGGATAGAGCAGGTGCGGCGCGAGGTGGATCTCCCTATGCTCAAGAGGGTGTTTCCGGTCGGAACCGTACTGCGCGGACTGCTGAGCGAATGCCACGAAGGAAACGTTACATTCCTGAGACAGCCTGGAAGTTACCCGCTTATCGTGGGTGTGAGAAAGCGCCTGCCTTTGGGCGAATTTTACGACGTCCGCATTACAGACCACATGCTGCGCAGCGTTGTGGGCGAAGTGGTCGGCGACTGATCAGGCAGCACTGCGCACCGGTTAAGGTTTGCGGCTTGAGTCGCTTGGGACCGATAGGCGGATGAACAGATTCTCGGGCTCTTGCGGGCAGTTTACCGTATAAGTGCAAGGGCCTTTCAGGTGTATCTTTTTCTCAACAAGTTTGCCCGCCATTCTGTAGCCGTGGGTCACAATCACAGAGCGTTCCGGCACCTCACCCGGCTTAATGGTATGTAGGTTAACCCGAACGCCGTTAACCCCCGGCCTGCCTACGTAGCGCACGCGCAGGATATCGCTCGGCCGGGGAAATTTGACCTCACGGTCGAATGCATAATGCCAGTGACCCTGCCAATTAGGGACATGCGAGCGGTGGATCTCAACAAAAGGCCCGCTTTCGCTGAGCGCGTACGCGATCTCATTAGCGGTTCTTGCTGCAGCTTTGCCTTGATGAGTGCTTAGAAAGCCGCCGATACTCGCCCATACGATCTTACGGCCGGGCGGGGCGCGGAACTCGATCACTGCTTCGCCTTTGAGCCTCGCGGTAAAGCGCTTCGGATTATAGTCAGAAGGCGGTTTTTCGAAGTAACGCGCCATGCATTCAGGATCGCCCATGTTCGGGATCTCAAAAGTCGGCACAGTAGGCAGGCCGTACTTATCGCCCACTCGGTAAGTAAGCTTGTTGAGGCCCTTTTGCAACCTCGGCAACGAAGCCGGCGCCACCTGCACCCAGGTGCGTATCTGCAGGGTTCTAAGACAGCTTGCACCCGGCGGGCCCTGCAAAGTGAACCTCAGCAGATACTGGTAGCGCTCTCTGAGGAACTTGGTCAGATCGATCTTGGTCATCCCCTGACCTCTTGCCTTTCCGCACGGAAGATAAGTGCGGCCGAAGTCGCATGATATATCGACGTCGATGCGGCCTGTGGAGCTGAAGGTGACGGTTGAAGCTTCGCAGTCATCGCTCCGGTCATCCAGGTCGCCTACCTTCGGCACGATTACATAAGGTGAGAGTACTTCAAAGATCACAAACCCGGCGCCGGACCGCTCGGTTGTTATTCCGTACTCTGTAAGCTTTACATTGTGAGCTTCGTAGACGCCGTCTTGGAAGTCACCGCAGCCCGCCTTCAATACGGGCTCATACTCAAAGAGACCGTTTCCGTAAGTCCAAACGCTGAAAGACGGGTGGTTGCACTTCGGCCCACGCGGCGGCCGCAGAATCAACCGGCGCCACCAGTTGCTTTTTGCGTCCTGCTCCTGATGAGACCACCTGCCGCCCTGCGGGTGCCAAAAGCGCGTAAAGGTTTCCCCTTTTCTAAGGTAAAAGTCCATTGTGCTTCCGCCCATAAACCACCTGTGGCAGTAGCTTATAGGCTTAGCTCCGTACGTGCGGGCGTAGACCGATAGATCCGGATCTGCAGGGAAAAACGGCTTCTCGCGGCGGGTCGGCTTTGTCCAGAGCTCTGGATCCCGAATCAGGTCTTCTACAGAGGCGACGGTTTTTCCGTCGCGTTTAAAAACAACGCCGCGAAGATCCGTATCGTAGTAATGCCAAGCGCCGTCGTACCAGACTTCTGTAACGCAATGGTTGCAGCCCGGAATAAGCACGGCGCGGGTCGGCTTAAGGCCGACTCCCTCAAAAATGCCCGCGGTCGTGGGGCCGAAAGCACCGCAGAAAGCATACCCGTAGACATTAAGCAGCTTTATCGGGTCGCGTATTATCCTGAACTCCCAGTCAACAGGATCAGGCCCTTCTCGGACCGGCTGAAAGTGGAAAAGACCCGTGCGTCGGTCTACAAGGTAGTGCCATACGGAAAGTGCAAGGTCTTGTCCGGTCTTGTCTCTCCAGCGGGGAAAGCGCCTGAAAGCTTCAAGCGAAGAGGTGTCCGCAACATGCTCGCTTGTAATCCAGGGCGAATAAACCCGCGCCTGGAGTGACCTCGTTGTGCAGGAAAGTACAAGGAGACAAACAAAGCTCGGTGACTGCTTTCTCATGACATGATTTCTCAAGCCTTACCGTTTCGTTACGCCCCTCATTTTATCACGGTGAGCTTGAGCTTGCAGGTGAAAACCTCGCCCAGTGGGCCTTCAGCCAACTTCCTTCCTGTTTGTCCAACCGCGTACCGAACCCGCAAGGCAGGACGGGTGTTTCAAATGCGGCGTAACCGACATAAAACAATTTGAACGGAAACTTCATGGAGCGAACGCTGCTTTAAGAACTTTTCCCTCCTGAGGGGGTAGTTCCCGCGAGCTTAGTTTCTGGAGCACTAAGGCTGAGCCCCTGAGGCGAGTTCAGACGTCTGAACTGCTGGGGGCCCTAAGGCCCAAAGCCGACCTTAACCGGTGGGAGCTCTCCGAGCTCCTCTTGCTGTTTCAAGCTTAGGTCTGAAGCCTGGGGCTCAACGGCCTCAACGAGCTCGGGGGCATCGAAAGGGGCGCCTGGTGGATCCAATCACGTAAAGCGGGGCGGGTTATGCCGGGTCCAGCTTCCTGGAGATCTCTTCTTTCCGGAGATCGTCTCCCGGGGAGCTGTCTGTACTCTCATTCGGTGTTTCGTCTCCGGCGTCCGGTTCGCGCAGGGAATGCACCAACGCCAACCAAACTACTCCGAGGGGGAGCAAAAGCGGCCCCACAACCAAGCCCAAGGGATCTTTGGTAATCGCCAGGTAAAAATAATACGGAGGAAACAAGCCGGAGAGGAAAAGCCGCCACAGGTGAACTACTAAGAACCGGTCCGACACGGAAACGTAAAGCAAGTATAAGTGGTAGAGAAACCTAAGCGCCAGCAGGCCTACGACAGGAGTTAAGATTACGAGGGTCGCAACTTCGTGAATCTTTTTCATACTCGCCGGTTGCACAAACCTCGCGAACGCCCTTTGCGGGATCACCCCTGTAATGGATACAATATGCCGGAGAATTAGTCAAGTTTCCTCATATCCTGGCTGTGGATACTTACCACTACCGCTCTGGGTGTTTCATCCCCCAAGACAGGCTGCTGTCTGACTCCTGTGCTCGGATCGTATAAAATGGGCTCCTACGTTTTTCTCGGGCAAGGACTTCTATGAGGTGAGAGACATGCGATACGCAAAAATAGATTGGCGCAGGTGTGCTGGGGCCGGGGCCGGACGCGTTTACCGTTACATATTGCTGCGGCTCGGGTTTGTTTTGGGAACGCTTTTGGGGACCGTGCAGGCTGCAGCCGCAATCAGACCTCCCGGTCTTTGGCTTACGCTTCAAAACAAGCTTCCCTTTGACCGCAAAGGTGAGCTCGTTACCTGCGGCGTTCCTTTTTTGAAAGGTGAGATTCCTCAGGGAAAGGGCCTTGTTGCACTTCAGGACGGCAAGAGGCCGTTGCGGATTCAGGCAAAGATTCTTGAGCGCTATGGGGACCGCTCGGTGCGGTGGGCTCGGCTTGATTTCGCCCCGGAAGTTCCGGCCGGTGGCGCCTCCCGCATACTTGTTCGTCCGGGTTTTTGGGCGACCCGCACGCCTTCGCCCCTTTCCTGGCAGCTTGGAGACCGCAAGGCGGTGGTACACACAGGCCCCGCTGACTTTGTAATCGGCCTGAGGCCTTTCCGCCTCTTTGAAAGCGTGAAAATCAGAGGCCGGGAGTTTCTGGATCCGAGCTTTGAAGGATCCGGTCTTCTGCTTCGTACCGAGGGTGGCACGAAATACAGAGTCGACCTGAGCTCTATTGAGGCAGCCTTCGAAGAAACAGGGCCTCTGAGGCTTCTGCTTCGAGTGCGCGGTAAGCTTGTCCCTGAAAGCGGACGCACCGGAACGGCTTGTTTTGTATGCAGATACGTTTTCGTTGCAGGCTCAAGCGCGGTGCGGCTTTTCTTTACGCTTCGAAATCCCCAGAAGCACAATCATCCCGGCAATATTTGGGATCTCGGGCAGGGAGGTTCACTTTTTGTTGAGGACCTCTCGCTGGTAATCGGGCTTAAGCCGGGGATCTGTGAAAAGGGAGTTGTGCCTGCAGGCCGCGGGCGCATTTGCAGCGGTCCTTTCAAGCGCGAGCTTACCCTCTACCAGGATTCCTCCGGAGGGCGCAACTGGCGCTCCTACAACCATGTGAACAAGGATTACCGCATGCCCGTGAGCTTCTGCGGATATCGTATATATAGGGACGGGAAAAAGATCGGAGAAGGGAAGCGGATCGACGGCTGGGCTCACGCCTACGGGCCGCACGGAGGGGTCGCTGTAGCGGTACGGCATTTTTGGCAGAATTTCCCCAAGGCCGTCTCCTGCCGTAAAGGCGCTTTGCGCGTTGGGCTTTGGCCCGGGGAGTTTGCCGACTCACACGAAATTCTCGGAGGTGAACAGAAAACCCATGAGCTCTTGTTCTTTTTTCACGGCGCCGAGGTGTCCCACCAAGCTGTTGCCGGATTGGTAGATGCTTTCAACAACCCCCTCATTGCGCTTCCCGATCCCGGGCACGTTGTTGAAAGCGGGGTTTTCGGGCCTTCCGCGCTTCTTGACAGGAAGAGGTTCGGGAAGCTTGAGGCTACTTGCGATTCAGCGTTTGATCCGCGCGGCGGAAGCTCAGAGACCTTTGTGAGCAAATGGGAGCTTATCGACGAATACGGCTGGAGGCATTTCGGCGATACCTTCGCCGACAACGAGCGCGCTCCCGCGGCAATGGTCAGGGATTTCCCGCAATACCATATCGGAAGCACCCCCATAGGGCATTACGTAAACGAGTATGACGTTATAAGTGCGGTTATGCTTCAGGGCCTGCGCAGAGGGGATCCCAGGTGGCTTTCTTACGCCGATGCAATGGCAAGGCACCATGCTGATATCTGCATTTACCACACGGATAAGGACGTACCTGCATACAGCCACGGCCCTTTCATGCATACAACGCACGAGACGGCGGCCTACAGGAGTACTTTCCGCTCATATCCGATCGAAGCAAAGCGCTACGGCCTTCGGTACGGACAGGGAGGGGGCCCCAATGCAGGCCACACGTACGTTGATTGCCTCGCTTATCACTACCTGCTTACGGGGAACCGCACCAGCTTGGACTCTTTTCTCGAGGCGGCGGACTGGGCTGCAGAGAGCCCGTGGTTCTCACCGCGCATGATGGGTGACGGCAGGGGATATGGGAATTTCCTGAGAACTTTCGTGCTGGCCTACCGTCTTACGGGCAGTCGCAGCTACTACGAAAAAGCCATAACTGTCATGAGTTGGGTGAAGAAACCCTTTGCAGGTTTGGCTGGAACTCTTTTTTCCGAAGCTCTCGGGTCGTTTATCCAACTGAAGATCGACAGAGAGGAGTTTGACGGCGATTTGGAAAAAGCTCGCGAGCTTCTTATGAGCTTCGGCGGACATTACCTGACTTTGTCGCCGCGGGCTTGGCAACGTTACCTCGAGCAACGCTGCTTCCACAGCGCGGTTCTTTGTACAGCTTACCTTTTCGCACCGCCCGACCACCCCAAGCGGAAGGCGTTTAAAGAGCGGGGGCTTTCGATCATCCGCGAAGCTTTGGATCGCTTTCCAGGGCGCTACGTTCCTACAAAAACCTGGGTCATGTGTTTCGGTAAGGTGGGGCCCTTTTTGAAGGTCGCAAGCGAAGGACCGTGAGCGGGCCTTTACGGCTATGCCCGGTCGCCGTCATAAAAGCAGGAGCAGTTGTAGAGAGCCGCGATAGATGCCGGCGACTCGGCCAGATGTTCGCATTTTCCCCTCGGTGCCTCTTCCCCTCAGGTCTTTGGAGAAAGTGAACCAATCCTGTAAAAAACACCCGCAGCCCGAGGGCATGCGAGGGACATCGAATGCCCCCTCAGGCTTTTTAGGCTGTGTGCGCTATCGAACGCCTCTGGTGCGAATGGGCAGGGCGTAAAGTCGATTGGGGGTGGTTATAAGAAGCGGCCGCTTATCTTTGCTTCCGAAACAGACGTGGGCCGCTCAGCGTAGAGGTACGGGGATTAGGCCCTATGAGTTAAAGACCGGGGGCCAAACTTTTTGTGGAACGAACTCTGAAGGAGGCAACAATTTAGATGCTCCTTAACAGTGGACGCGAACGGGGCGCACCACCGGTTCGCTTCGCCCTTGAGGGTTTTTCTTGACCGGAGCCCAGGGCGGCCTTAGTCTAGTTTTTAAGTATTGGGTGTAGCACGCTGTGCGCGCGGTAGTGAGTGGAGGCCGTGGAAGGAATGAACCGGGAGTTCAAGATCATTCCGCGGCG